>DASWKS010000248.1:0-1680 GCA_036396495.1 Gemmatimonadales bacterium | reverse complement strand
AGACCGGCTCATGAGCCCGAAGGAGGGAATCCAGAAGAGCGTCAACTTTCTCCAGGGCCTGATTCCCCGCACGATGGCTTGAGGAACTTCCGGCGGCCCCGGCTGGGCCCGTCAGCCGATCTCACTTGATCAATAGGGATTGGGAGGTGAGCCTCCACCTGATCTGATTGAAGTCAAATCACCAAGGAATCCAAAGCGATAAACCGATCTCTCGAGGAGGAGAGTTCAATGAAACCTGATTGGAAATGGCTTGGTCTTGTGCTGTTTGGGAGCGTGTTGGTCGGCGCCTGCGCCACCCCGACCCCGATCGTGCAGACGGTCGAAGTACCGCAGGAGGTCACCCAGATCGTGGAAGTCGAGCGGCAGGTCGCGGTCACACCCACCCCGATCGGCGGCCAGCTCACCCTATACGCCTGCCTGTTCGATCCGGACAAGCTGGCGGTGCTGTTTGAGACCTTCAAGGCGCAGTACGGAGTCGAAGTCACCTGCCTGGATATGAGCAGCGGCGAAGCGCTCGAGCGCATCCGGGCGGAGAAGGACAACCCGCAGGGGGATGTGCTCTTCGGCACCACCAATCTGTCCCATGTCAATCTGGCAGCGGACGGGTTGTTGGAGCCCTACAAGGGTGCGGGCTGGAACCAATTGCCGGATGGCGCCATCAAGGACCCGGACGGCAACTGGACCGGCTTCTACTACGGGGTGATCGGCTTTGCCTGCAGTCCCGCCCGGCTGGCGGAGATCAATGCAGAATGCCCGGACTCCTGGCAGGATCTGCTGGATCCGATCTATAAGGGCGAGATCGTGATCGCCAGCCCGGCTGCCTCCGGCACATCCTACACCGTGCTGAGCGGCATGGTCCAACTGCTGGGCAGCGAAGACGCTGCCTTTGAGTGGTACCACCAATTCAACGAGAACGTCGCCCAATTCACCGAATCGGGCAGCGCGCCGGCCCGCCTGGCGGCCGCCGGGGAGTTCGCCATCGGAATCGCCTTTGCCCACGACATCCAGGTGCAGCAGGACAACGGCCTGGATGTGATCATCAACTTCCCTTCGGAGGGCACACCGTTTGAGATCGGCGGCATCTCCATCCTTAAGGGTGCCAAGGACCTGCCTGCCGCGCAGGCCTGGGTGGACTACGTGTTCTCCACCGCCTTCCAGCGCTACCACAACGACGTTGCCCACCGCATCCCGGTGGTGGCGGGGGTCGCCCTGGCAGAGGGCACCGTCGGTCTGGATGATGTCGTCCTGGTTGAGGGATATGATCCCACCGAGTGGGCTGCCCTGCGTGACCCACTGATCGCCCGTTGGCAGGAAGAGATCGGCTCTACCCGCTAGTTGGCTGACCACGCCGGGGGGCGGGACAACCCGCCCCCCCGGCGGTAGCCGTATCCCATGTCGTTCTTCCGGCCCCCCTGGAGGAAACTCGCGTGGCTGTGACGGCCAGGCCCTGGTGGCAGGGGCTGAGCAGGCTGCAGCGCAGGCGGCTGTCGCTGGCTGCGGTTGTGGTCGTGCAGCTGTCCATCCTGCTGGCAGTCGCCAACACGGTACTTTCGCTGGACATTGTCGAAGACCGACGCGAGGTGGTGGGCGGTGTGGAGACCATCCACTTTCGGCGGGAGCTGGTGGGAGACATTCCGCTGCTGGTGCTGGTGATGGCCGGAATGGCCCTTCCCATGGCTT
>DASWKS010000247.1:0-10892 GCA_036396495.1 Gemmatimonadales bacterium | reverse complement strand
GCAGCGGAGGCCCGAAGCGGCAGCGCCCCGGCCGCCGAATGAATCCGGGATGGATCGCGGGCGACGATGCTCCGGCCGACTGCTTCATCCTCAGGCCCGCCGACGATGACGACGGTGCCGGGGAGCGACCCGGCCAGGTCGGCGTAGTAGGGCCATCGCTTGGTGGCCCAGACGCTGCCGGGTGCCAGCGCGGTAAAGGGACCGTGCACCTCCGCCTGCTCGAGCCAGCACAGCGCCAGCGCTCGATCCGCGGCCCTCAGTTCCAGTGACGGGCGCGGCACCGGCCCCGGGCCGGCCAGGGCCGCGAGCCGGGCCGTCTCGTGCGCGCCGGTGCGGGGAATCCGCCGGGTGTAGCTCCAAGCCGCGGCCCCGTCGGCGAACCCGATCCGCTCGGGCGCGCCCGACCACAGGGCCAGGGCGGCGGAGCGCGCCGACCGGTGGGGCAGGTACACCCGCTGATAGCGCCGGCTCCGCAGGGTGCGTCCCAGCCGCAGCAGGCCGCCCAGGCCGCGATCGCGTCCCCGTTTGTCGTACCGAATCAGCTCGCGAACCGCCGGATGGCCCTCGAGCACCGCCGCCGCGGCCGGCGTCACCAGCACGTCGACCGGGCCGTGCTGCTCTGCCAGGCGGATGAGCAGCGGAGTGGTGAGGACGACGTCGCCCAGGAAGGCGGTCTGGATGACCAGGACAGCCATTGACGACTGCCGATTGTCGATTGACGATTGCTCGCCGCCGCCACTTCCCGGAGGTCGCCTCACGTAATCGTCAATCGTCAATCGTCAATGTGAGTGTCACTCCACCTGCAGCACGGCCAAGAACGCCTCCTGCGGTATCTCCACCGTGCCCACCTGCTTCATCCGCTTCTTGCCTTCCTTCTGTTTTTCCAGGAGCTTGCGTTTGCGGGTCACGTCGCCGCCGTAACACTTGGCCAGCACGTCCTTGCGGAGCGCCGAGACGGTTTCACGGGCAATGATCTTGCTGCCGATGGCCGCCTGGATGATCACCTGGAACAGCTGTCGCGGGATCAGCTCCTTCAGCTTTTCGGCCACCTTGCGGCCCCAATCATAGGCCTTGTCCCGGTGGATGATCACGCTGAAGGCGTCGATCGCTTCGCCGTTGATCAGCATGTCGAGCTTGACCAGCTCCGAGGGCCGGTACCCCGCCATTTCGTAGTCGAGCGAGGCGTACCCTCGTGAGAGCGATTTGAGCTTGTCGTAGAAGTCGAGCAGGATTTCGCCCAGCGGCAGCTCGAAGTGAAACTCGACCCGGGCGGTATCGAGGTAGTGCATCCCGCCGAAGATGCCGCGCCGCTCCTGGGTTAGCGCCATGATCCCGCCGATGTAGTCCGACGGTGACATGATGCGCGCCTTGACGCAGGGCTCCTCGATCCGGGCGATCCGCCCCGGCTCGGGCAGATGGCTGGGATTCTCCACCACCATCATCTCGCCGCTGGTGAGGTAGACATGATACTCCACGGTCGGCACCGTGGTGATGAGATCGAGATCGAACTCGCGTTCCAGCCGCTCCTGCACGATGTCCATGTGGAGCAGGCCCAGGAAGCCGCAGCGGAAACCGAAGCCTAACGCGGTGGAGGTCTCCGGCTCGTAGTGCAGCGAGGCGTCGTTGAGCACCAGTTTCTCGAGCGCGTCGCGCAGGTTCTCGTATTGCTCCGAGTTGGTGGGATACATCCCGGCGAACACCATCGACCGGATGTCGCGGTAGCCCGGGAGCAGCTCGGTGGCCGGGTGCTTGGCGTCGATCACCGTGTCGCCCACGCGGCAATCCCGGACGTTGCGCAGGTTGGCGGCCACGTAGCCCACTTCGCCGGCTTCCAGCGAGGGAGATGGCCGCTGCCCCAGCTGCAACGACCCGACTTCGTCCACCTCGAACACATCGGAGGGATGGGATCCGATCGCGATCTGCATGCCCTTCTTGATCCGACCATCCACCACCCGGATACTCGCAATGGCGCCGCGATATCGGTCGTAATACGAATCGAAGATCAGGGCCCGGAGCGGCCCGGCCGGGTCTCCCCGCGGCGGCGGGACCCGTCGCACCACCGCCTCGAGCAGCTCCGGCACCCCGGTGCCTTCCTTGGCCGAGACCGAGAGGATCTCCTCCCGCTTGGCGCCGATCAGGTTCATGATCTCCTCGGCCCGCCGCTCCGGCTCGGCGCCCGGCAGATCGATCTTGTTGAGCACCGGGATGATCTCGAGGCCGGCGTCCATGGCCAGAAAGAGATTGGAGAGGGTCTGCGCCTGGACGCCCTGGGAGGCATCCACCACCAGAATGGCGCCCTCGCATGCGGCGAGCGACCGGCTGACCTCATAGGTGAAGTCGACGTGGCCCGGGGTATCGATCAGGTTGAGCTCGTAGACCTTGCCGTCGCGCGCGGTGTAGACCATCCGGACGGCGTTGAGCTTGATGGTGATGCCGCGTTCCCGCTCCAGGTCCATGGTGTCGAGGACCTGCTCCCGCATCTGCCGTTTCTCGACGGTGCCGGTGGTTTCGATCAGGCGATCCGCCAGGGTGGATTTCCCGTGATCGATGTGTGCGACGATGCAGAAATTGCGAATCCGCGACTGGGGCATTCACGGAATATAGGACGGGCAGGCGGGCCAGCGGGCGGTAGAAGCCCTGCATTGCTAAAATCCCCTCGTGACCACCGTCCGCCAGCCTGCCAGCCCGCCGGTCCGTCCGTCCGTCGGTCCGTCCGCCCGTCTGACGGACGCGAGCATGCTGACGGTGTGCCTCATCTGGGGTGTGAACTTCAGCGTGATGAAGTTCCTGCTCCGATCGCTCCCGCCGTTCGGCCTGACCGCGCTGCGTTTTCTCATTGCCGGTGGCGTGCTGTGGCTCGTCGCGCGCTGGCTGGAGCGCGGTACCCGGGTGCCGGCCCGCACCGCGTGGGCCCTGGCGGGGCTGGGGGTGATCGGGAATACCGTGTACCAGGTCGCGTTCATCAGCGGACTGGCGCGAACCACCGCCGGCAACAGCGCGCTCCTCATCGCCAGCACGCCGATCATGACCGCGCTGCTGGGCGCGGGGCTCGGAGCGGAGCGGATCACCCGCCCGGTCGGCGCGGCGATCGGACTCGGGACCCTGGGCGTGGTCCTGGTGGTGCTGGGCCATGGCAGGGGCCTCGGCTTTTCCCCCGCCACCTTGCCGGGTGACGCGCTCACGCTGCTGGCCGTCGTCTTCTGGGCCTCCTTCACCCACGGAGTGCGCCGGATCGGTGCCTCGGTCTCACCCCTCCAGGTGGCCACCTTCACCACCCTGGGGGGAGCGCCGGGGCTGGTGCTGGCCGGGTGGACCGATTTGAGGGCCCAGGACTGGAGCGCGGTCTCGGCAGCGAGCTGGGGCGCGCTGCTCTACTCCGCGCTGCTTTCCATTGTGGTCGCGTACGTCATCTGGAACCGGAGTGTGAGGCAGATCGGAGCCAACCGCACCGCGTTGTTCGGCATTACCACCCCGCTCTTTGCCCTCGCCGCGGCGGCGGTCATGCTGGGCGAGCGGCCCTCACCGGGCCAGCTGGTGGGCGCGGTGTTCATTCTGGCAAGTGTGGGAGTGAATGTCTTGGCGCACTGGCAGGCGGGGGCGGATAACGTGTGCGAAGAGGGCGTATGAATGCATTCTTCACTCTTGTTGCCGGATCTCCTCCAGTCGCTCCATAGCTCGCCGCAGATGCGGAATCACGATACTGCCACCGACGACCAGTCCCACCGAGAAGACCTCCAGTCCCATCAACTCCTTGGTCCGGGTCCCGAGCGCCCCCGGCTCGTAGGCGCGGCTGTCGAGGGCGAAGAACCGGTTGATGGTGAGGTTGCCCTTGCCCAGGATGAGGTCATTCATCCGGGCCCGAAACTCCTGGAACTCGGCGATGGTCGGTGAATCGGACGTAGGGGTCCCGTCAGGAGCCTGGTTCGCGGTGAACAGTCAACAGTGAACGGTGAACGGTGAACGGTGACTGGTGACCGTTTGCTGTTGACCGTTCACTGTTCACCGGTGACTGTTCACTGCTTCCCGTCCGTCACATACTTGGCGTAGCTCGCCCGTTCCCACTGGGGCCGTTCCGGCGCGTTACCGATCTCCCGGGCCAGCCAGTAGATCAGCTGTACGATCCGGGCTTCCTTCTCCGCGTCGATCTTCTCCGGCTGGTCCGACGGCCGGTGATAGTCGGAATGGGTCCCGTTGAAGAAGAAGAGCACCGGCACGCCGCGCTTGGCGAAGTTGAAGTGATCCGACCGGGTGTAGAAGCTCTGCTCCGGCCAGAGGTCGTCGATCGCGGTCATCTTGAGCTCGGGATGCTTCGCGTTCACGGCCGCGAGAGTCTGTCCCAGGTCGGAGTGCTCCCGCCCGATGACCACGATGGTGTCCTTCCAGTTCCGTCCGATCATGTCGGCATTCAGGTTCGCCACGATCTGTCCGATCGGCACTGGCGGGTTGGCGCCGAACCAGTCGCTGCCCCACAGTCCTTTTTCCTCGCCGGACACGGTGAGGAAGATGAGCGACCGCTTGGGCCGGGCGCCCGGCCGAGAGAAGGCCTCCGCCAACTCGACCACGCCGACCGTGCCCGAGGCATCGTCGTCGGCTCCGTTCCAGATGGTGTCGGCGGTGGCCGGCATGTCGGAGGAGCGGCGGGCGCCGACGTGGTCCATGTGGGCCGAGAAGACGATGTACTCGTGCTTGAGCCGGGGATCGCTCCCCTCCAGGATGCCGACCGTGTTGGGCGGGCGCTGCTCCTGCAGCACCCGTTCCTCGAGGCTCAGGGTCACGGTCCACCCCTCGACCGGCAGCGCGGTGAACGAGGTCGCCTGCCGCATCCCCTGAATCGTCTCACCCGCCTGAGGCAGTTGGATCAGCACGGCGCTCTCGCGGGCCAACAGCCAGGGGACTCCCGACACCACGCCGGCGGACTGCCGGATGCGAGTCTGGGGTGACAACTGCGCGTCCATGAGGCTGTCGGACGGAACCGATATCAGGACCGTCGATGCCCCACCCCGGCTCAAATGACGGCCCGCCATCCGGATCCCAGCCATCCCCTGCCGGAGATCCGGGTACCATATCGCGGCCTTGCCCTTGAGCTCCCCCACAGCGGGATGGAGGCTGTCGACCGGTCCGCCCACCAGCACCACCGGCCATGATCCCGACTTGGCTGGACCCTGATACAGGGCCGCATCCCTCGTCAACCGGAGCCGTACCCCTCCGTCGGGGCCCTCCACCGTCACTTCCGACTTCGCGGTGTCGAGTTGAGTGCGCCGGATAGGATAGCGCTGAATGAAGCTGCCGCTGTCCCCTCCCGGCTGGAGCCCGAACCGCTTGAACTCGGCCGCGATGTAGGCCGCCGTCATCTCGAGCCCCGGGCTGGGCGTGTCACGCCCGCCCATGGAATCGTGGGCGATGATGAAGATCCGGGATTTGACGTCGGCTTCGGTGATGGTGGCGGCGGCCCGGCGTACGGCCGCCGACTGACCGGCCAGGACGCCGGGAACGAGCAACAGAACGAGAACCGGGACAAGGCGCATAGGAACTCAGGATGAATCGACCCCGTAAGATAAGGTCGGCCCGTCTGTCCGTCCGTCCCTCGGTCCGTCTATTTTCCGAATTCCATGCGAACCCCCTCCACCGTCGGCCGCGAACGCCTCGACCTGCTCGATCCCGCCGAGATCGCTCGCCTGGGTGGGCTGGAGGTGGTTACGGAAGGAATCGTCGAAGGGTTCCTTTCGGGCCTGCATCGCTCGCCCCGGCGGGGCTTCTCGGTCGAATTCGCCGAGCACCGGGCCTACCAGCTGGGGGACGAGCCCCGCTATGTCGATTGGAAGCTGCTGGCGCGAACCGATCGCCTCTACGTGAAGCAATACGAGGAAGAAACCAATCTCCGGGCGATGCTGGTCCTGGATACCAGCCGGTCGATGGCCTGGACCGGCGACGCCGATGCCCGGCTCACCAAGCTCGCCTACGCCCGACTGCTCTGTGCCTCGCTGGCGCTGGTCCTGCTGCGGCAGCGCGACGCCACCGGTCTCATCACCTTCGACGATCAGGTCCGGGAGGTCCTGCCGCCCCGAGCCCGTCCCCGGCACTGGTACCAATTGCTGTCGGTGCTGCAGGGCACCAAGGCCGGCCACGGGACGGCGGCTGAGCCGGCGTTGCGCCGGGTGGTGGCCCAGCTGCGGCGCCGTGGCCTGGTGGTGTTTCTCTCCGACCTGCTGCTGGAGCGTGACATCGCGCTCAAGGCGCTTCGCTTCCTGGCGCATCGCGGGCATCAGGTCCTGGTGCTGCACCTGATGGATCCGGCCGAACAGCACCTCGAGGGCGCGGTGGAAGCCCGCTTCCGCGACCCGGAGACCGGCCAGTCGGTGGTACTGCGTCCCCAGGACTGGGTCGGGGTCTACGACCGCACGGTGCAGGACAACATCGCCGCCTGGCGGAGCGGTCTCAGGCGTCACGGCATCGCGTACGAGGTGATCACGACCGACGCGCCTTTCGGCGTGGCGTTGCGGCAGGCGCTGGTTCGGGCCACTGGGATCGCATGATCTCGTTCGCGGCGCCCTGGGCGCTCGCCGGCCTGGCTGCCGCGGTGATTCCGATCCTGCTTCACCTGTTCGCGCGCCGGGAGCCGCCCGAGGTCGAATTCCCGGCGGTGCGCTACCTCTCGGAAACCGCGCGAGTCCACCAGCACCGGCTCAACATTCAGCACCTGCTGCTGCTGCTGGCGCGGACCCTCCTGATCATCGCCCTGGTGCTGGCCGCCGCGGGACCCACTTCGCCCTCGGGTTCGGCCGGGAGTCATGCCCCCACCGCGCTGGTCCTGATGTTCGACAACTCACTCAGCAGCGGGGCCACGGCGGGCGGAGTGCCGGTGCTGGATCGGCTGCGCGAGGTGGCGCGCGGCGTGTTCGATCGGGCCACGCCGGCTGATGTGCTCTGGCTGATCACGGCCGAGGGGGTAGCGCGGCGCGGCACGGGCGGCGAGCTCCGCCGGGTTGTCGACAGTCTGAGTCCATCGCCCCGGCGCCTCGATCTGGGGGAGACCCTGGGCCTGGCCCGCGACTTGTTGGCGGGTGAACGATTGCCGGGCGAGGTAATCGTGGTCACCGACCAGCAGGCGAGTGCGCTCAGCCCGGCCCGGGGCGAAGGTCCTGTGACCGTCGTCCGGCCCGATGAACCGCTGGCGCCTAACGCCGGAGTGGCCGCCATCGCCACCGGGCCGCAGCCCTGGACCGCCGCGGGTGGCGCCGTCACCGTGTACCTGGCCGGCGCCGACACCAGCGGCGTACCACTGGCGCTGACGGTCGGCACCCGGCGAGCCCGCCAGGCCCTGGCCGCGCCGGACCGGCCGGTCACCCTGCCGCTGCAGGTCGCCGAGCGCGGCTGGGTTCCGCTCACGGTGGAGCTGGCGCCCGATGAGGTGCGGGGCGACGATCGATGGACCACGGTTCTGCGGGTTGCGCCCGCCGCGCGGGTGCGATGGAGCGACGCCGACCGCTACCTTGCCGCCGCCTTCGACGTGCTCCGCGAAAGTGGCCGGGTCGTTCCCGGTGGCGACCTCACAGTCGGTGGGCTCGGGCCCGGGCCGTCGCTGGTCCTGCCTCCGTCGGACGTAGCTCAACTGGGCTCGCTCAATCGGGCCCTCGCGGCGCGGGGCGTCACCTGGCGTTACGGAGCCCGCTCCTCCACTCCGGCCCGGACCGACAGCAGCACCACGTTGCTCGGCAGCCAGGCGTTGTTGCGCTACCACCCGCTGGAGTCCGCCGGTTCGGGTGAAGCCGGGGTGCTGATTCGCGCCGGCGGAATCCCGTGGCTGGTTCGGACCGGCGACGTCGTGCTGGCCGGCAGCCGATTCGATCCCGAATGGACCTCGCTCCCTCTGTCGGCTGAATTCGTCCCTTTCCTGGACGCGATGGTGAACCGAGTGGTGCGGGGCGAGATCGCCGCGATCTCGGCCGCTCCGGGTGACGCGGTAACGTTGCCGGATGGGACCCAGCGGGTGGGAGGTCCCGGCGGCGAGGTGGCGGTCGAAGGGGGCGCGTTGTTTCGGCCGGCGCTTACCGGTCTCTACTTCCTCCTCTCGGGGCGGGACACACTGGGCACGGTGAGTGTGAACCCGGATCCGCGCGAGTCGGTGCTGACCCGGGCCACCGATCGCGCGGTCGAGGCCCTGTGGCGAGGCGCGCGCACGGTGTCACTGGAGCAGGGCGCCCGGCTCGCGTTCACCGCGGCGGCCCGGCGCGATCTCCGGCCACCGTTGCTGTGGTTGGCGCTGGTCCTGGGGGTCGTCGAGGCCGGGCTGGCGGCTTGGCGGCGACACCAATGAGCCTGGCGCGGATCCTGGACGCTTTCGGCGACACCGCAATGGCCCAGCAGGTGATCGCCGACCTGCCAGGCCGGGGATCGGTGCGCCGACTCGGGGGCCTCCCCGGCTCGAGTCCGGCCGTGCTGGCCGCTTGGCTCGCCCGCGCGTTGCCCCAACGTCTGGTGGTCGTGGTCGCGCCCACCCCTGCCGAAGCCGACCGCTGGCTCTCCGATCTGGTACAGCTCTCCGACCAGCCGGTCGGGCTCTATCCCCAGCGCGAAGCGTTAGGCGAGGAAGAACCCCACTACGAAATCGCGGGCGAACGGGCCGAAACGCTCGAAGCCCTGCTGCGGGGCCGGCTGCGACTGCTGGTCACCACCGCGCGGGCCACGGCCGAGCGCACCCGCATGCCCGCCGCACTGCGGCGAACCCGTTTGGAGCTCGCCTCGGGCATGCACCGCCCGCTGACCGACGTCGCGGGCACGTTGGAACGGATGGGCTATCGGCGCGCACCGATGGTGACCGAAGTGGCCGAGTTCAGCGTCCGGGGAGGGATCGTCGATGTCTATGGCTTCGGCATGGCCTCGCCGGCCCGGCTGGAATGGTGGGGCGACGACATCGAGTCGATCCGCGCCTTCGACCTGACTACCCAGCGATCCGCCGAGGCGCTGGTAGGGGTAACTGTACTACCCATAACGGCAGGGAGCGGGGAGCCCGGAGCAGGGAGCAGGGAGCAGGGGGCGGGGAGCAGGGAGCAGGGAGCAGGGAGCAGGGAGCAGGCAGGCGATTCCCCCTCGCAGTTTCCTGCTCCCGGCTCCCCGCTTCCTGCTCCCGGCTCCCCGCTCCCTGCTCCCTCCACGTTGTTAGAACTGCTTCCGGGTGATTCGCTCCTGATCCAGGAATCGGCCGGCCCGGATGCGGAAGAGGTGTCACGGGCCTGGCGGGAAGCGGCCCACCACCTGGAGATCGCGCGCCGGTTAGGCGAAGAGGTCCCCAGCCGGGACACCATCTTCCAGCCACCGGATGCGTGGCGGGAACGGCTGGAAGGATTCCCCCGGGTGCTGTTGCGGGATGAACCGGTGGAGATCATGGCCGGGTTCCTCCCGCCCGACCGGATCGACCGGGACCTGAAACGCTTGCGCGCCGCCCTCAGCAGCGACGTGCCGACCCTCATACTCTGCGACAATGAAGGCCAGGTCGAGCGGTTGGACGAGCTTCTCAATGAAGGGCCGTCCGTCGGTCCGTGGGTCCGTCCGCCCGTCCTTGTCGTGGGCGCGCTCGAGGGCGGCTTCATCATGCCGTCGCTTCGGGTGCTCACCGACCACGAGATCTTCCGGCGCGCCCGCCGGTTGCGACGGGCTCGGCGCTATCGCCAGGCCGCGCCCACCTCGGTCACCGGCGACCTCACCCCGGGCGATTACGTGGTGCACCTGAACCACGGAATCGGGATCTACCGTGGGCTGACCACCATCGATATCGGCGGAGGCACGCTGGAAGCCGCGGTGGTTGAGTACGAAGGGGGCGATCGGCTCAACGTGCCGTTGTACGGCCTGGATCAACTGGAGCGGTACCGCGCCGCGGGAGACGAAGACGGGCCACCACCTCGGCTGCACCGCCTGGGCGGCAGCGGCTGGAAACGGGTTCGCGAGCGGGCCCGTGAGGCGATCAAGGCGATGGCCGCCGAACTGCTGGACTTGTACGCCCGGCGCCGGGTGGCCGCGGGATATCCCTACCCCCATGATGCCCGCTGGCAGCGTGAGCTCGAATCCAGCTTCCTGTACGAGGACACGCCCGACCAGCGTACCGCCACCGAGGAAGTGAAGCGCGACATGGAGCGGCCGGTACCGATGGACCGGCTGCTGGTGGGTGACGTGGGGTACGGCAAGACCGAGGTAGCGGTTCGAGCGGCCTTCAAGGCGGTGCAGGGCGGGAAACAGGTGGCGGTGCTGGTCCCCACCACCATCTTGGCCGAGCAGCACGGCCGCACCTTCTCCGAGCGGCTGGCCGATTTCCCGGTGAACCTGGAAGTGCTCTCCCGGTTCCGGACGCCCAAGGAACAGAAGGTGGCCCTCGAGCGGCTGGCGGCCGGCGGGCTCGATATCGTGATCGGCACCCATCGGCTCCTCTCTAAGGACGTGATCTTCAAGGACCTGGGCCTGCTGATCGTCGACGAGGAGCACCGCTTCGGGGTGAAGCACAAGGAGCGGCTCAAGGAGCTGCGGCTCTCGGTGGACGTGCTAACCCTCACCGCCACGCCGATTCCCCGCACCCTGCACCTGTCGCTGGCCGGCATGCGCGATCTCACCCTGATCGAGACGCCGCCCCGTGACCGCTCGCCCATCCTCACCTTCGTCGAGCCGTGGGATGACGGGCTGCTGGAGGAGGCGTTCGCCCGCGAGCTCGATCGCGGGGGCCAGGTGTTCGTGGTGCATAACCGGATCGAGACCATCGAGACCGTGGCCGCGAGAGTGCGGCGCCTGGCACCCCGAGGCCAGGTCGCGGTCGCCCACGGCCAGATGTCCAGTGAGGACCTGGAAGAGGTGATGCGGCGGTTTGTGAACGGCGAGGTCGACATTCTCGTCTCCACCATGATCGTGGA
>DASWKS010000246.1:0-6059 GCA_036396495.1 Gemmatimonadales bacterium | reverse complement strand
CTCTCCTAAGCTGTCAAGGAGAAGGGGGTCACCCTATCCTCAGCTCTCCCTCGATGGCCGGGAGAAGAGCTTGTAGACCACGAAGCCACCGATCGCGACGACGGCAATCGTTGGGATCCAACCGATGAGCCGGAGGAGGATCATTCCGACGACGGCGATCGCCCCGCCCTGCAGCCATCCGATGAGCTGACCCTTGGTACGGGCGTTGTCGAGGTCCTTCTTCGAGTAGGGGCTGGGCAGGTTGGACTTGGTCATTGAGTGGATGGTTGTTGGGTGGCTGCTTCGACGCGCCGGGCGGCGCGTCATGCGGCGCCCTGCCCATGTCAGCTCCATCCTACCGTAATGCCCTCGGTCAGTCCATCGAACCGGCCCTCAGCCGTCCCCATGGTTGATGGCGCTCTCGCGGAGGGCCTCCAGTTCCGACACGTGACCCACTCGAGGAGGTTTCGGTGCAATCCATCTCTCAGCGTATCGCCTGCTGTCTCATGCTGACGACGGCAGCTTCCGTCGGTCTCGCCGGCTGCGCGACCAAGACCCAGACCGGCGCGGTCGTGGGCGCCGCGGGTGGCGCGGTCGTCGGCGGGGTGATCGGCAAGGTCGCCGGCTCCACCGCCAAGGGCGCCATCATCGGTGCCGTGGTGGGTGGGGCGGCCGGCGCCATCATCGGCGCCCAGATGGACAAGCAGGCCGAGGAAATCAAGGAGATCAGGGGCGCCAAAGTGGAGCGGGTCGGAGAGGGCATCCAGGTGACCTTCGAGTCGGGATTGCTCTTCGACTTCGACTCCGACCTGCTGCGGCCGGAAGCGAAGGCCAACCTGCGTGAGCTGGCCGCGAGCCTCAACAAATACCCCAGAACGGATCTGGTGATCATCGGCCACACCGACCAGGTCGGGTCGGTCCAGTACAACCAGGGTCTCTCGATGCGGCGCGCGACCTCGTCAGCGACCTACCTGATCTCGCAGGGAGTGAAGGGATCTCGCATCGGGACCTACGGCATGGGAGAGACCGAACCCATCGCGACCAACGATACAGAGGCCGGGCGGGCGGCGAACCGACGGATCGAAGTGGCGATCTTCGCAAGCAAGGAGTACCGAGAGAACCCGGGGGCCGACTAAGCGAACGCCGTGCTCTGGTGGTACTCTGAAGAGCAGCCCGGGGGCGGGGGCGGGGGCGGGGGCGGTCCAGCTCGAGCGATAGGTGACCGCGGACGAGAATCGCATCGGTACGCCGGAGAACCCATCGGACGGAGCCCTCGTCGCCGCGACCCTGCGCGGAGACGAGCGGGCCTTCGCCCATCTGGTCCGGCGATACCTCAGGAAGGCGATGGCCGTGGCGCTGGAATACACCGAAACGCGGGAGGACGCGGAGGATGTCGTGCAGGACACCTTCCGGCGGGTGCTCGAGAGCCTCGACCGGTTCAATCCCGAGCGTACCTTCGAGCCCTGGTTCTTTACCATCCTCCGGAACACCGCCCGCAACGCCGCTCGCCACCGGCAGGTCCGGGATCATGAGGAACTGGCCGTGGAGCACGCGTCCACCCTGCCGGGGCCGTTCGAGCAGACTCGCAGAGGGGAGCTTCGAAGGAAGCTCGGCGAGGCGATCGACCGGCTCCCCACCATGCAGCGAACCTGCTTCCGGCTCTGCCTGGTAGAAGGCCTTTCCAGCGCCGAAGCCGCCGGTGCCATCGGGCTGGCCGAAAGCACGGTTCGAGTGCATGTGTTCAAGGCGCGCCGGACGCTGCAGGAGCGCCTGGCAGGATGGCGGGACGAGACGGAGGAAGCATGACCGAGTTTCGTGACTTGTCGAGGTTGCCGGCGGATCAGAGCTACTGGGACAGTCTCGAAGCGAGAATCAATGCCGAGTTGGCGCCGCTGGTGCGCGCCGCGGCCGATCGAAAGCCGGTCTGGTGGAAGCCATTGGCGGCCCGCGCCTGGGTGCTGGGCGGGCTGGCTGCCGCCGCGGCGGCCGCGGCGTTGCTGCTGGTACCATCCCGCTCGGCCGGTGAGCCAACCAACCCTACTGGATTGCTTCGCCCGCCGGATGACGATCCCGCTCTGGTCGCCTTCCTCTCCGCGCGGGAGCCTCCGGATGTCGCTGCGTTGATGCTTACGGCCGCCGGGAGCGACCGATGAACCGGGTGGTGCTGGCGACAGTCGCATTGCTGATCCTGGGAGCGGCAGTCGGTGTAACCACCGACCGGGTGCTGCACCGGCCCCACCAGCAGAGAATGCGGTTGCAGGAGGAAGTTCGCGATGACCCGTTAGGCGTGATGGAGCGCGAAATCGGCCTCCGGCCGGCCCAGCGCACCCGCGTCGCCGCGATTCTAGAGCGTCGGCAAGGCGCAATCGACTCCGTCTGGCAGGATACCCACGTCAGGCTCCGGGCCACCATCGACAGCCTGGTGTCCGAAATCGCCGCCGTCCTCGACCCCGACCAGGCCCAACGGTTCCGAACCCTGGTCGAGCAGGTCCACAGCACTCCCCAGTTTCCGCATCGCAGGCACTAGCGACCGAGTAAACATTCCGGGCCCCTCCGCGGTACAGCAGAGAGCACTCAGTCTCTGACTTCCCCGAGAGGTGGCCCCCATGAGAATCACAGTCGTCCTCCTCATTGCCTTGCTCCTTCCTCTTGCCGGAACGGTGACGCCGCTCGCGGCCCAGTCCCATGCCAAAGCGACCGCGCTCGACCCGGTCGGCATCTACGATCTGGATCTGGAAATGCACGGCCAGACGACCAGCAGCGTGCTGATCATCAAGCGGGAAAAGGACGGAAGGTTGACGGGCACGCTCGAGGTCCATGAACAGGCGATCAGCTTCGAAACAGTGGTGCTCGAAGGCAAAGAGCTCCAGCTGTCGACCGGCTCCGAGTTGAGCCTCACTTTGACCTTCAAGAACGACGACAACGCGGTGGCGGGGCAGTGGACAAGGCCAGACGCCAGCGGCGGTGTCTCCGGCGTTCGACGGAAGAGCTGAACCGGCATTTTGGCCGAGAACATCATGCGGTCGGGACGATGGATCGGGCGCGCCGTGCTGCTCGGGTTCGGTGCCGGCGCCGGGTGGCTGGCCGCGCAGCGGGCGGAAGCCGTCGGGTCCAGCAATGCGACTCCGGGCCCGCTGGAAAGCGTGCTGATCGAGCGCCGTGACGTGGGCGCGACGGTGTTAGCCACCGGCGTCGTGCGACCGCGGGTCGGGGCCCAGGTGGCGGTGGGCTCCCGCGCTTCCGGCGTGGTCAAGCAGCTGTATGTCACGGTGGGTGACCGGGTCATCGCCGGCCAGTTGCTGGCCGAACTGGATCGGGTCGAATTCGAGGCGCAGGTCGAACGGGCCGAAGCACTCCGGCTCGTCGCGGCATCCGACCGAGCGTGGGCGGAGCAGGAATTCGACCGGGCCAGGAAGCTGGCACCGGCGGGGGCTGCCTCTCGCGCCGAGCTGGCGCAGGCCCAGCGAGGGTTCGAGATAGCCGGGGCGAGGGAGCGGGAAGCCGGGGCCGCCCTCGAAGCCGCCCGGATACAGCTCGGGTATGCAAGCATCCGCGCGCCGATCAGCGGGGTGGTGGGATCGGTCTCGACCCAGGAAGGCGAGACCGTCGCAGCCAGTTTCGCGGCGCCAACCTTTCTCACCATCGTCGATCTCTCCCGGCTCGAAGTGCAGGCCTACGTGGACGAGACAGACATCGGTCGCATAGCGGTCGGGCAGCGAGCCACCTTCACCGTGGACACCTGGCCTGACGAGACCTTCGAGGGCCGCGTCACCGCGGTGCGCCCCACCGCCGAGCTGCGGGACAACGTGGTGAATTACGTCACGCTCATCGAGTTCAAGAACCGGCCCGATCGGCTGCTCCGCCCCGAAATGACCGCCACCATCAACCTGATGGTGGAAGGCCGGACGGACGTGCTGTCGGTGCCCAACGGCGCCTTGCGACGCGACACGGGCGGGACCTACGTCCTGGTCAACACCGGCAACGCGATTGAGCGGCGGGCGGTCGTCGCCGGCTTTCGCGGCTCCGAATTCACCGAAGCGACATCGGGACTCCAGGCCGGCGATCGCGTTCTGGTGGGAAAGGGGGGGGGAGTCGAGTGCCAGGCCGCGGCGCCTTCACAGGGGGAATGATGATCGAGCTGGTGGACCTGCACCGCACCTACCGAAAGGGCACCGAGGAGATCCGGGCGCTGGATGGTGTGTCTCTGACGATCGATCGGGCCGAGTTCGTCGCCGTCGTCGGGCCTTCCGGTTCCGGCAAGTCGACACTGATGAACGTGATGGGGCTGCTGGATCGTCCCGATTCGGGACTGTACCGGCTGGAAGGCCGCGATGTGGGAAGCCTGACGCCCGACGAGCTGGCCAGGCTTCGGAACGAACGAATCGGCTTCGTGTTCCAACTGTTTCATCTCCTTCCCCGAACCACTGCGGTGGAGAATGTGGAGTTGCCGCTGGTCTATTCCGACCGGCGGGACACCCGCGGGCTGGGACTCAAGGCGCTGGAGCGGGTGGGCTTGGCCGACCGCGCCACCCATCTGCCGGGCGAGCTGTCGGGAGGGCAGCAACAGCGGGTTGCCATTGCCCGGGCCCTGGTGCAAGGGCCGGATCTGATTCTGGCCGACGAGCCCACCGGCAATCTCGACTCCAAGTCGGGTGCCGAAATCCTGCAGATCTTCCGGCAACTCAACGGGGCCGGCACTACCATCGTCGTCATCACCCACGATGCTCAGGTCTCGCGGTATGCCGAGCGTACCATCGCCATCGGCGATGGCCGAATCCTGTCGGACTCTCGCGCGGCGGTGAGCGTGATGCTGGGAGGACGATAGCGTGCGCACGACTCGAGTCTTAGGCAACAGCGTCCGGGCCCTGACTCGGAATCGGCTTCGCACCTTCTTCATGATGCTGGGGACCTTCGTCGGGGTCTGCGCCTTGACGATCATCCTGGCGATCGGGAGGGAGACACAGGCGGAGGTGCTCCGGCGGTTCGAGAAGATGTTCAGCGGGTCGACCATGTTCGTGCGCGCAGGCGGCGGACGGGTGAGAATGGGCGCGCATGGGCCGCCCACGACCACGCTCACGCTGGATGACATGAAGGCCATCGACAGGGAGATCGAAGAGGTGGTCCTGATCGATCCGATGCAAATGGCCGGAGAGCGGGAGGTCGTCTACGAGGGGCGGACCAGCCGGATCCGGATCGAGGGACACTCGGAAGCCGCCGAGGCCATCTGGAACCGCTCGGTCACCCGCGGGGCATATTTCACCGCGGGTGATGTCTCCAGCGCCGCCCGGGTGGCACTGGTGGGTGAGAAGGTTGCGGGTGAGCTGTTCCGGGGAAAGGACGCCGTGGGGAAGCAGATCCGGATCGGGGTGGTTCCGTTCCAGGTAATCGGGGTGCTGGCACCGATGGGCATGGATCCGCACGGCCTCGACAAGGACAACGAGATCATCATCCCCATTACGACCATGCTGCGCCGGGTTCGCAATGTGGACTACCTCACGGGAGCGAGGCTGGCGCTGGGGGAGGGGATCGACCTGGATGTCGCGCAGGCCAGGATCCGCGACCTGCTCCGCCGCCGGCATGGTCTGGTGCAGGACCAGGAAGACGACTTCCATCTATTCACCCCGGTGCAGGTCCGCCAGATGGTGAAATCCTCCAATCGGATCTTCACCCTGTTCCTGCCGCTGGTCGCCGGGCTCTCGATCCTGGTGGGTGGGCTGGTGGTGGCCAACCTGATGCTCATGACGGTGCACGACCGGCAGGCTGAGATCGGCTTGCGGAAGGCGATCGGAGCGCGGCCGGGAGACATCCAGTTGCAGTTTCTTGCGGAGTCGGCGGCGGTGACTGGACTGGGAGGCCTTTTCGCGGTCATCACCGGATACATCATCCTGCGGCTCCTCGCCCACGTCCAAGGGACTCCGGCAGGGTTGCCGTGGGGTGCGGCCGCTCTTGGTATTCTGGGCGCGATCGGGATGGGACTCCTGGCGGGTGTGGTTCCTGCCCGGCGAGCGGCCCGGCTCGAGCCGGTCCAGACGCTGCGATGATCGATCGATGCGGGTCGTCCGAAATCTCCGGCTTTCGCT
>DASWKS010000245.1:0-4489 GCA_036396495.1 Gemmatimonadales bacterium | reverse complement strand
AGACCGGGCGGCTGGGCTGCGCCGACTGCTACACGGCCTTCGAGGCCCCCCTCCGGATCCTGATCCGCCGCTATCACGGCTCCACCCACCACCATGGCCGGCGCCACGTCAGCGCCGAGGCGCTGGCTTCGCTGCCCCAAGACGACCTGGTGGCCGGGCTGCGGGAACAGCTCCGCCTGGCGGTGGCGGGAGAGAATTTCGAGCTGGCCGCGGAGTTGCGCGACCGGCTCAAGGAGCTGACCGAATGATCGACTTGTCGCTGGTCACCGACGGTGGCATCGGCTGGCTGGACGCCAGCGGCCCCGAAAGCCACCTGGTGCTTTCCACCCGGGTCCGCCTGGCCCGTAACCTGGCCGGCCGCCCCTTCCCGATTCGGAGCACCGAGACCGACCGGCAGGAGGTTCTCACCGCCGTCCGGGAGGCCGCGGCCGCCAG
Source organism: Gemmatimonadales bacterium (assembly GCA_036396495.1). Classification (GTDB taxonomy): domain Bacteria; phylum Gemmatimonadota; class Gemmatimonadetes; order Gemmatimonadales; family GWC2-71-9; genus SZUA-320. Next base: position 4,054 of record DASWKS010000245.1, on the reverse strand, counting down.
CAGCAGCCTGGGACGCTCCACCCTGATCCGGATCGACCAGTTGAGCCGGGTCGACCGGCAGTTGCTGCACGAGCGGCACCTGGTCAGCAAGGAGCTGGCGGTTCCCGAGTCCGAGTTGCCACCTCGGTCGGGGACAGCCGTCCTCCTGGATGGACAGCTGGGGTCCATGGTCAACGAGGAAGATCATCTGCGGCTCCAGGGGCTGTATTCCGGGCTGGCGCTGGATGCCGCCTGGGCCGGGGTCGGAACGCTGGACGCCGAACTGGGGCAACGACTTGCGTTCGCCTTTCACCCCGAATTCGGTTACCTTACAAGCTGCCCGACCAACGTGGGAACCGGACTCCGGGCTTCCGTCCTGATCCACCTCCCCGGCCTGGTTCTCACCAAGGAGATCAACAAGGTCCTGCAAAGCCTGGTGCAGGTCGGGCTGACGTTCCGCGGGTTGTACGGCGAAGGCAGCGAAGTGGTCGGAAACTTCTTCCAGTTATCGAATCAGACCACCTTGGGGAAGTCCGAAGCGGAACTGCTGGATCATTTGGCCAAAATTGTGCGTCAGGTGATTGGATACGAGGAGCAGGCCAGGCAGGTTCTGCTGCGGGACGCGCCAGGGATCATCGAAGACAAGGTCTGGCGGGCTTACGGACTGTTGCGCTACGCCCGAACCCTGTCGTTTGACGAAGCCATGAACCTCCTCTCCGGCGTCAGATTGGGTGTGGGGCTGGGCTTGATTCCGGACGTCGGTATGTACACGCTGAACAAGCTGCTGGTATTCACCCAACCAGCCCACTTGTCGGCGATGGCGGGTGTGGAGCTGGTGGAGGACGATCTGCCGGTCCGACGGGCGGACTACGTCCGCCGGGCGCTGGAAGAGGTCGCCGGCACCAGTCGCTAGCGGAAGGCGGAGACGCCGGCGTAGAGGGACCAGCTAGTGCTGAGTGACTAGCGACAGCCGAGAGGCAAATAGATGAACGGTTACAACTTCACCGATCGGGTCCGGAAGGTCCTCCAGATGGCGCGGGAGGAGGCCGCCCGGCTACACCACGAATACGTGGGCACCGAGCACATCCTCCTCGGGCTGATTCGGGAAGGCGAAGGGGTCGCGGCCGCGGTGCTGACCAACCTGAACGTCGACCTGGAGGAAATCCAGCAAAAGATCGAGGAGACGGTGAAGAAGGGGAAGGCGGGGACCGTCACCGGTCCCGATCTCCCCTATACGTCACGGGCCAAGAAGGTGCTCGAGCTGGCCATGGCCGAGGCCCGCGAGCTCAATCACTCGTACGTCGGCACCGAACATCTCCTGCTGGGCCTGCTGCGGGAGGAGAAGGGCATCGCCGCCCAGGTCCTGAACGACGCCGGCGTCACCCTGGAACAGTCCCGGGCCGAGACCCTGCGACTGCTGGGCAGCGACATGCCGCAGGCCCCGGCGGGCGGCAGCACGCCGGCACCGTCCTCCAGCGCCGCGCCCCGCTCCGACAAGAAGTCCAAGACCCCGGCGCTGGATCACTTCTGCCGCGATCTCACCATGCTCGCGGCCGAAAACCAGCTCGATCCTACCATCGGCCGGGAGAAGGAAATCCAGCGGGTCATGGAAATCCTGGCCCGCCGCAAGAAGAACAACCCGGTGTTGATCGGCGAGCCCGGCGTGGGGAAGACCGCCATCGTCGAGGGCCTCGCGATCATGATCGCGAGCGGCAACTGCCCCGACGTGCTGCGGGATCATCGGGTCCTGTCGCTCGACATGGCGGCCGTCATCGCGGGCACCAAGTACCGGGGCCAGTTCGAAGAGCGGCTCAAGGCGGTCATGAACGAGATCGCCCAGAACAAGAGCGTGATCCTGTTCATCGACGAGCTCCACACCCTGGTGGGTGCCGGCGCGGCCGAAGGAGCCATCGACGCCTCCAACATGCTCAAGCCGGCGCTGGCTCGGGGCGAGCTGCAGTGCATCGGCGCGTCGACCCTCAACGAGTACCGCAAGTACATCGAGAAGGATGGCGCGCTGGAACGGCGCTTCCAGGCCGTGATGGTGGAGCCGCCCACGGTGGAGGAGACGGTCGAGATCCTCAAGGGCCTGCGCAAGAAGTACGAGGACCATCACCGGGTGAATATCCCCGACGAGACCCTGACGGCGGCGGCCCAGCTTTCCGACCGCTACATCACCGACCGGTTCCTGCCCGACAAGGCCATCGACGTGATCGACGAGGCCGGAGCCCGGGCCCGGCTGGCCTCGCAACAGCCCCCGGCCGAGGTGGCGACCCTCAAGGGCGATCTGGAGAAAGTCAACCAGGACAAGGAAAACGCGGTCCGGGACCAGAACTTCGAGCGGGCGGCGTCGTTGCGCGATTCGGAGCGGGAGCTCCAGAATCAGATCCGGCTCCGGCAGGAGGAGTGGGAGCGGGAGCGGCAGATCCGCCGGCCCATCATCGACGAAGAGGCGGTGGCCTTCATCGTCTCCCGCTGGACCGGGATTCCCCTGACCCGGTTACAGGAGGCCGAAACCTCGCGCCTGCTTCGGATGGAAGAGGAGATCCACACCGTGGTGGTGGGCCAGGACGAGGCCATCATGGCGGTCTCGCGGGCCATCCGGCGCAGCCGGGCCGGCCTCAAGGACCCCAAGCGGCCCATCGGCTCGTTCATCTTCTGCGGCCCGACCGGGGTCGGCAAGACCGAGCTGGCCCGGGCGCTGGCCAAGTTCCTCTTCGCCGATGCGCAGGCGCTGATCCGGGTCGACATGTCGGAGTACATGGAGAAGTTCTCGGTGTCGCGCCTGATCGGCGCGCCGCCCGGATACGTGGGCTACGAAGACTCGGGCACCCTCACCAAGGCGGTGCGGCGGCGGCCCTACTCGGTGGTGCTGCTCGACGAGATCGAGAAAGCCCACCCCGACGTGTTCAACATCCTGCTGCAGGTGCTGGATGAAGGTCACCTGACCGACAACTACGGCCGGATGATCGACTTCAAGAACACGGTGGTGATCATGACGTCGAACGTGGGCGCCCGCGACATCATGCAGGGCCGCACGCTCGGCTTCCACGGCGGGGAATCGAAGCGGAAATTCGAGAAGATGCAGGAGACCATCAAGGACGAGCTGGCCAAGGTCTTCAATCCGGAATTCCTGAACCGGCTGGACGACACCATCGTCTTCCACCCGCTGGACAAGGAGCACATCGCCCTGATCGTGACCATCATGCTGCGCGAAGTGCAGCGGCGGCTGGGCGATGAGATCCGGCTCACCCGGGCGGCGCTGGAGTTCCTGGTGGGCAAAGGGTACGACGAGAGCTATGGAGCCCGGCCGCTGCGCCGGGCCATCCAGCGGTTCGTCGAAGACCCCCTCAGCGAAAAACTGCTGACCGGCGAGATCGGCCGCGGCGACGAAGTCGAGGTGGACGTTGCCCAGGATGGCGACAAACTCACCTTCCGCGCGCTGACCGGCTCCCGGACCTGAACCGGCCGGGGGGAGGCACGGTGCGCTGGCGGAGCCGCATGCGCCTGTGGGTCGTCATTCTGGGACTGGCGGTCGCCCTGAGCTGGGCGGCTGCCCCGCTGGCGGCCCAACAGCAGGGCCCGCCGGTGGATTCCCTGGTGGTGGAAGGCAACCGCCGGGTGTCCACCGAGCAGATCGTGCAGACCTCCGGCATCATCCTGTTCCAGCCCATCAACTACCGCACCAACCAGCGGGCCATTCAGGCGCTGTTCGCCACCGGCCAGTTCGACGACGTCCAGATCGAGCAGCGGGGCGGGCAGGAGAAGCTCATCATCGCCATCGTGGTCAAGGAGCGCCCGGTGCTCCAGCGCTGGGCCGTCCGCGGCTCGGACCAGGTCAGCGAGAGCCAGGTCCGCTCCAAGGTGGTGCTGCTGGAAGGCCGTCCCCTCGATCGCGCCGGCGTGGGCCGGGCCAAGGCCGCCATTGATTCGCTCTACCAGAAGAAGGGCTTCTACGCCGCCCAGGTGAAGGTGAACGAAGTCGAGGCCGGCCCCGGCTCGGTCCGGCTGATCTTCGACATCACCGAAGGCAGCCGGGTCGCCATCGCCCAGGTGGTGATCGAGGGCAATTCCA
>DASWKS010000244.1:0-23589 GCA_036396495.1 Gemmatimonadales bacterium | reverse complement strand
TGGAAGTTGAGGAGTTGCCTGGTGCCGATCAGAGGCGGCTGGTACGCCATGCCCGGAACTTTGATCGCCGCAGTCGGATCGAGGTTGTGGCCGTAGTCGTAGCCCCACTTCCAGAAGTCCCCCAGACCTGCCAGCGCCAGCAGCAGCAGCGCGGCGGTCCAGGCATACAGCAGCGGCCGGCGGCCGGCCACCACCGCCCCCAATCCAATCACCAGCAGCCCACCCAGGATCAGGGGCATGAAACGCAGCTCCGGGATCGATTCCGGGACGATGGGCTTCATGCCGATGTAGTGGTTGAGCCCGTTGATGCTCTGCAGATCGTGCGGTTTCTCACCGGTGATCTGGCTGGCCCAGATGTACAGGCCGATTCCTTCGGGATACTGCGGCGCGATCAGGCCGATATGCCAGAGCGGACGCAGGAAGGGCAGGCCCAGCAGCAAGGCGGCGAAGGCCAATAGGATCCGGGTGCGTTGTGCCATGTCTCTCTCAGTCGCCGGGCCCTGGTCCTGACCGACGAGGGACAGTGACTAGTCGGCCTTGTTCCACGTCAGCGCCACGCTGGAGCCCCGGGCCGAAACCCGCACGTACCCCTGCATCTCCTGATGCAGCGCCGAGCAGAAGTCGGTGCAGTAGAAGGGGTAGACCCCGACCGACTGCGGCACCCACACCAGCGTCCGGGTCGTGCCGGGCATGATCAACAGCTCGGCGTTGCGCATGCCGAGCAGGGCGAAGCCATGCGGGACGTCCCAGTCCTGCTCCAGGTTGGTCACGTGAAAGAAGACCGAGTCGCCCACCTGAATGCCCTCGATGTTGTCCGGCATGAAGTGGCTGCGGATGGAAGTCATGTACACGTGGACCTTCTGGTCCTGGCGCACCACCTTGGTGTCCTTCTCGCTCCGGGTGACGTAGGGGTCGTGGTTCTCGGCCAGCGCATACGTCCTGACCGACTTGTCCATGATGAGCGAGGCCGGCAGGGCCTGGGCGTAGTGCGGCTCGCCCACGGTCGGGAAGTCCAGCAGCAGCGTCATTTTGTCGCCGTCGATGGCGTAAAGCTGCGCCGACTGGGTCAGCTCGGGACCGGTGGGCAGGTAGCGGTCCTTGGTGATCTTGTTGAGCGCCACCACGTACTTGCCCCAGGGCTGCTTGCTGTCGCCACCCGGAATCATCAGATGGCCGATCGCGTAATAGGTGGGGATCCGGTCCACCACCGTGAAATCCTTGAGCGACCACTTCACGATTTCGGAGGAGAGGAAGACCGAGGTATAGGCGAATCCCTTCCCGTCGAACTCGGTGTGCAGTGGGCCCAGTCCCGGGTTCTGCACCTCGCCCGCGATGATCGCGTCGTACTTGAGGATCGGAATGCCGTCGACTTCGCCGTCGAAAGCCTGGTCCGCGATCGCTTTCTGCATCTTGCTGAAGGAATGGACCGGGATGACCGTGGCGAGCTTGCCGCCGCCCACGATGTACTCGCCGCTGGGATCCACGTCCGCCCCGTGGGGCGACTTGGGAGTCGGGAGGTAGTACACCAGGCCAGGACAATCCTGAGGCTGCAGCACGGTCGAGCCGGTACGCAACTCCGACCGGGCCACCCGGCTTGCGTGATCCAGCCAGTTGTGGGCATACCGGGCCGGCTCCTGCTTTGCCTTCCCCTGGGCCACGCAGTCCTCCGCCCGCTTCCAGTTCACCGCCGCGATGAAGTCCTTGTCGTTCTGCGAGGCCCCCCGTTCCAACAGCGTGTTCGCCTGCTCACTGTTGTATGAGGTGAAGAACGTCCACCCGTGCGAAGGCCCTTTGCCCGAATGGGCCAGGTCGTAGTCGTAACCCGGCACCCGGATCTGGAAGGCCAGCGACATGGCGCCGGCCGAATCCAGTTTCACGAATGTGAGCAGGCCCGCAAAGTGCTCCTTATAGGTGCTGATCGGCACGTCGACTTGTGGCGTCGGCACACTGAACCGGGTCGCCCCGACGATGTATTCGGAATTCTCGGTGACGAAGGGCGAGGCGTGATTCCCGGCGGAATTCGGCAGCTCCAGGATCTCCACGGTCTCGAAGGTCGTGAGATCGATCCGAGCGATCCGGGGCGTGTTGTTGCCGTTGATGAACAACCAGCGGCCGTCGGGCACGCCGTTCGTCATCGACAACTCGGGGTGGTGCGTATCGTCCCAGGGCAGGAACCCGTAGCTGGTTTGGAGCATCGCCTTGGTCTGCTCGGTGTAACCGTAACCCTTCTCCGGGTACTGCGAGAACACCGGGATCTGGGCGAACAGGCGTCCCGACGGCAGGCCATAGACTGCGACGTTGCCGCTGAACCCGCCCGACATGAAGGCGTAGAACTCGTCCTTCTGGCCCGGCGCGACGTACACCCTGCCGGCCGCGTCTGCGGCGGCGGAGCCGGCCGGCCCGGCCGAGGGGGCACAGCCCGCCAGGATGGATGTGGCGAGGAGGCCGGCCACGCCGAGAACCGACAGCGAGAGCATATGCATGGTTGGGATGTCCTTATCGATCTTGAGTGCGCAGATATTCCAGCACCTGCCGTGCTTCATCCTGGCTGACCCCCTGGTTCGGCATGAACGTCAGGTGCTCCGCCACCAGCTGCTTCACCACTGGATGGCGTTCGATCATTTCCTGGGGGTTGAGGATGATGTTGAGGATGAAGGCCGCGGACCGCCGCTCGGTGACCTCACCCAGCGCCGGCCCCACGTACTTCTCCTCCATCTTGTGACAGGCGGAGCACTTCTGTTCGAACACCACCTGGCCGGCCGCCGCCATGCTCTCGTCCACGGCACCCAGCTGCACCGGCGCCGTGATCGGCCCGATCCCGTGCTCCAGTTCGAAGGGGCTCAAGCCGGCCGCAGCCTCCGGGGGCTGGGCCGCCGCCGGCGCGGCCTCCTTCCCCCCACAGGACCCGAGCAAGATCGCTCCCACCAGCCATACGCATTCCCGCATTCTTCACCTCGGTATGAGCATTCCCGCTAGTCAACCTAGAAGCCGGGCTCTGGCGTCAGCGTGAGAAGGATGTGAAGCGGGATTCACGATTCCAGACCTGGCGGGAGCGCCTGCGAGCGGGGGCTTGAATCCATTGACGATTGACAATCGACGCTTTGTGATTGCACCAACCCATCTTAGCCGGCATCCTGAGGGCGCATCGCGACCGAAGGATTCGCACGACGCATCGTCAATCGTCAATTGTCAATTATCAATGATAGATTTCGAATATGTCACGCTATGGTTTGCTCGCGCTTCCGGTGCTCGCCGCCGGGCTGGCATTCACCGCGCCGGCCCTGCGCGACTCCGCACCTGAAGCAGGCGACGAGATCGAGTGGAGGGGTCCGCCCGGTAGCGTGACGCCCAACCTGGCCGTTGGCGCCGGCGGCCGCCTCATCCTCACCTGGCTCGAGCCGGTCACCCCCGCGGGCACCTACGCCTTTCGCTTTGCGGTGCGCGAACGGGGCCGCTGGTCGCCCCCCGGCACCATTCGGCAAGGCACCGGTTTCTTCGTGAACTGGGCCGATTTCGGCTCGCTGGCTGAGACCGGCGATGGTCGCTGGGTGGCGCACTGGCTCGAAAAAACCGCCGCGGCGCCCTATGCCTATCACGTCATGCTCTCCCTCTCGCGCGACCGCGGGAAGACCTGGAGCGACCCCATTCGGGCTCACGACGACAGCTCGGCCACCGAGCACGGCTTCGTCGCCATGAGCCCGGGCCCGGCCGGCCTCGACCTGGTCTGGCTCGACGGACGTGGCATGAACGGCGACGACCGGGGCGCGATGGCGGTGCGGACCAGGACCCTGGGTAGCGGGAACCGGCTGCTGCCCGAGATCGAGCTCGATGCTCGGAGCTGCGAGTGCTGCCAGACCGCGCTGGCGCGCACGCCCGATGGCCTGGTCGCCGCCTTTCGGGATCGCAGCGACGGGGAAGTGCGGGACATCGCCGTGGCCCGTCAGGTGGGAGGCCAGTGGCGGACCCCGCGCGTCGTGGCATCCGACGAATGGGAACACCGCGCCTGCCCCGTCAACGGACCGGCCTTGGCCGCCGATGGCCGCCAGGTCGATCTGGTGTGGTATACCGGGGTGCGGAGCGAGCCCCGGGTCTGGCTGGTTCGCTCCGGTGATGCCGGGGTCAGCTTCGGTCGGCGGATCCGGATCGATGAGGGACAGACCTTGGGACGGCTGGACGCCGAACCGTTGGGCGACGGCTCGCTGCTGGTGGCCTGGCTCGAGACGCGCACCGATCAGGAAGCCGACTGGCGAATCCGGCTGGTAAACCGGGAAGGCCGCGCCGGGCCAAGCCGGGTCGTGGCCACCGTCACCCGGGCCCGCCTGGCAGGCTTCCCTCGCCTGGCTCGGGTAGCCGATCACGTATTCCTCGCCCATACCGCCACCGGTCCCGCAGGCGGGGTGAGGGTGACCAGGTTGGTCGGCATTCCGGAACCCCGTTAGGACGGCGGGGCTTCCCGAACCTCGTTTCCAGCGCCACTTTATCGCCAGCCGAGCCGGGCAGAACCCGGCCGGCCCGAATCCCTCCGGACACTCTCTAAGGACGCGAGACTATGCGACTGAGCGGTCTCAGCAGGCTGGTTGTGGGGGCAGCGGCCCTGGCAGTGGTCCTGGGCGCGGCGTCTTCCACGGTCGCGGGGGCGCAAGCGACCGGTGGTGTTGCCGGTACCGTCAACCGATCCGACGACGGATCTCCCCTGGGCGGGGTGGTGGTAGCGGTCAAGGGCACAGCCATCCGGACCACCACCAACACCTCCGGCAAGTACACGCTGGAGCGGATCCCCGCCGGCCCCACGACGCTCGAGTTCCGCTGGGTCGGGTATTCGCCCCGGGAGCTGCAGGTGACCATCGCCGGCGGCTCCATGGCCACGCTCGACGCGCGGCTGGAACCGCTGCCGGTGACGCTCTCCGAGATCATGGTGTCGGGCGCCTCGCGCGCGCCGGAGCGGGTGACCGAGGCGCCCTCCGCCATTTCGTCGGTGGACCCGCGGGCCCTGATCACCGCGTCCGCCTTTGGACAGGCGCCGCTGGCGCTCCGCAACGTGCCGGGGGTGGACCTCACCCAGAGCGGCCTCACCGACTTCAACGTCAACGCCCGCGGCTTCAACTCGACCCTCAACCGCCGGGTCCTGGTGCTGCAGGATGGCCGCGATCTGGCGATCGCGTTTCTGGGATCGCAGGAATGGAACGCGCTGAGCCAGCCGACCGAAGACTTCAACAAGATGGAGTTCGTCAGCGGCCCCGGCTCAGCGTTGTACGGCGCCAACGCCTACAGCGGTGTGCTGGATATCACGACTCCGACCGCGCGGGAACTCCTGGGTACCAAGGTCACTGTCGCGGGCGGCATCCTCGGTACCAAGGGAGGGTGGGAAGGCGGCAGCCCCGGATCCTATCGGGCCGATGTGCGCCACGCCGGCACCTTCAGCGACGGCAAGTTCGGGTATCGGCTGAACTTCGGCGGCTCCTCCAGCGACAGCTGGAGCCGTTCGCGTACCCTGCGGGACTCGACCGCGCTCCGGCGGGAATATGCCGAGGCCACCGACTCCCTGCCGCCCAAGCCGGCTCCCGAACGGCTGGCGCTTCGGGGTCAAACCGTCGATGCAGGCACCGGTGAGGCGCTGGGCGACCGCGATCCGGTGAAGACCCTCTATGGCGGCGCCCGGTTCGACTATTACCTCGCCAACGGCAACGTCGCCACGGTCGAGGGCGGCCTGGCCAACGTGCAGAACGAAGTCTTCGTTACCGGCATCGGCCGGGTCCAGGTCTACGATGCCACGCGGCCCTGGGCCCGGGTCGAGTACGCCGCCACCGGCTACAACATCATGGCCTACTGGAACGGGCGCCGGACCAACGAGCCGCAGTTCTCGCTCGCGTCGACCGCGCCGCTGCGCGAAACGTCCGACATCTTCCATGTGGAGGGACAGGGCAACACCAGCTTCTCCGAGGAACGGGGCCGCCTGGTGTACGGCGGGTCGATCCGGAACATCAAGCTCGATACCGACACCACCCTGATGATCGGGCTGGACGACGATCGCAGCGACTACATGTACGCCGGGTACGCCCAATTCAGCTGGGAGCTCAGCGAGCGGGCCCGGCTGGTCCTGGCCGGCCGCTTCGACCTTGGCTCGCTGATCGATCCCCAGTTCTCGCCCAAGGCTGCGCTGGTGCTCAACCCCAGCCCCAACCACTCGATCCGGTTCACCGTCAACCAGGCGTTCCAGACCCCCAACTACTCCGAGTTCTATCTCCGAGCGTTGGCCGGACTCGCCAACCTGAGCGCGCTGGAAGCGGGGCTCCGCGCCTCGGCCCTGGGCCCGGCGTTGGCGGGGGTGCCGGACGGCCAGCTGTTCAGCTGCCGGACGGTCGGCGCCACCTGCACCGCCAGCTCCAGCGTGGTGCCGGTAAACGCCCGCGGCAACAGCAAGCTGGACGTCGAGCGGAACACCGGCTTCGAGGTGGGTTGGCGGGGTGACGTCAGCCGCCGGATCTTCGCGTCGGTCGATGCCTACTACAACCGGCTGTCCAACTTCGTCACCGACCTTCTGCCCGGCGTCAACCCGGCGTTCGGCCGCTGGACCGCGCCGACCGCGGTGCCGACCCCGGTCCGGCCCACCCTGGAAGCGGCCGTGCGCAACGCCTTGCTCGCCAACCCGGCCTCCCGGCTCGCGGGCCTGGGTCTCACCCGGCAGGAGAACGGCAATACCGCCGTAGTGCTCTCCTACGCCAACGCCGGCAGCGCGACCCAGAAGGGAATCGATGCCGCCGTGGGGTTCCAGGCCACCGAGGAATTCCGGCTGGATGTCACCGGATCGTGGTTCGACTACGAGGTCGACGAGGGCGAAGTCGCCACCGGCGACCTCCTGCTCGCCAATACTCCCGAGTGGCGGGCCAATCTGGCGGCCACCTATGGCAGGAGCGGCCTCGACCTGGGTGTGAACTACCGCTACTCCAGCGGTTTCCCCTGGGCCGCCGGCGTGTTCACCGGCTTCATCGAGCCGGGCCACACCTTCGACGCCAACGCCGGCTACCGGATCAACCCCCAGTTCCGGGTGTTCCTCACCGGGACCAACCTGGTCAACCGGCAGTGGTTCAGCATCTACGGCGGATCGGTGAATGGACGGCGGGTGATGGGGGGCGTGACCGCAAACTTCTGACCTTTGGTGGGTTGGATCGCAAGTTGGAAAAGTCGGAAACACCAGTCGGAAAGGTCGGAAGTTGCGTGACGAGACTTCCGACCTTTCCGACTTTCCCGACCCTTCCGACCGGGTTGCAACGCGGCGAATGTACGTTTCCCCATGAGCTGGACAGACTACCCGCTTCCAATCGCCGCCGAGGGCGCCCCGACCCTCAAACGCTGGCGCAAATTGCGAAGCGGGGAGCTGCAGAACTACCGGGATATCATCGTGGCGCTGCCGCCCTCGTACCAGGAGAGCGGCCGGTCCTATCCCGTGGTGGTCATGCACGATGGCCAGAACCTGTTCGATCCCGTCGCCAGTTTCGCCGGCGACTGGGGATTGGTTGGCCAGCTGGCGGATCTGGCCCGCCGGCAGGTCGAGGCGGTGGTGGTGGGCATCGCCAACACGGGCCCGTTCCGGCAGTACGAGTACAGCCCCTTTCGCGACCCGGTGCACGGAGGCGGCGATGGAGACCGTTACCTCGAGTTCATCATCGGGGCGGTGCTGCCCCTGGTGCGGCGGAGCTTTCGAGTGCTCGACCAGCCTGGGGCGACGTCCATCGCGGGCTCCTCCATGGGTGGTCTGGTGAGCCTCTACGCCCTGCTCAAGTGGCCCCAGCACTTCGGCGCCGCGGCCGCGATGAGTCCCTCGGCCTGGTTCGCCGGCGAAGCCCTCCGCCGGGTGGTGGAAGCGTCGCCCCCGCCGGCCGGCCGGCTCTGGCTCGACATCGGGACCGGCGAAGGCGATCGCACGCTCCAGAGCGTGCGCCGGCTGCGGGACGCGCTGATCGCGCAAGGGTTGCCGGTTGGAGAGCGGTTGCACTACGTCGAGGACCCCGGAGCAACCCACCAGGAACAGGATTGGGGCCGCCGATTCGCGGACGTTATGCCGTTCCTGTTAGGTTGACCGACCGACCGGCCGGCCCACCGACCGACGTCCACAAGGAGTCCGCGCATGACCACCAGGATTGGGCTGCTCGTGGGGCGGGAATGGAGCTGGCCTCCGGCGTTCGTCGAAGAGATCCATCGCCGGAACGCCGGGGTCAGCGCCGAGTACGTGAAGCTGGGCGCCCCCCGGATGGACGATCCGGCCGAGTATGCCGTGGTCATCGACCGGATTTCCCATGAGGTCCCGTTCTACCGCACCTGGCTCAAGCACGCCGCGCTGCGCGGCGCCTCGGTCATCAACAACCCCTTCATGTGGTCGGCCGACGACAAGTTCTTCGGCGCCACCCTGGCCACCTCGCTGGGCATCGCCAGCCCGAGGACCGCGCTGCTGCCTAACAAGGAGTACATCCCCGGCATCAAACACGATGAGAGCCTCCGGAACCTGGTGTTCCCGCTCGACTGGAAGGCGGCGGTCGATTACGTGGGTCTCCCCCTGGTGCTCAAGGATGCCTACGGCGGCGGCTGGCGCGATGTCTACATCTGCCGCACCATGGAGGAGCTGCTCCAGCATTACGACGCCTCGGGCCAGCTCACCATGATCGTCCAGGAGTTCATCCAGTTCGAGCAGTTCGTCCGCTGTATCTGCATCGGCCGGGACGAGATCCTGCCGATCCACTACGACCCCGGCGAACGCCGCTACCACGTCGAGCCCGACTACCTCGCGCCCCGGCTCAGGGATCAGATCGTCACCGAATCGCGTGCCCTGGTCCGGGCGCTGGGCTACGACATGAATTCGATCGAGTGGGCGGTTCGGGGCGGGGTGCCCTACGCCATCGATTTCATGAATCCGGCGCCCGATTTCGACATCCATTCGTTGACCCCCGGCTACTTCGAGTGGGTGATCCAGAAGATGGCCGACCTGACGATCCGGCTGGCCCGGGAGCCGCGCACTCCGCCCGGGCCGCAGAGCTGGAACCAGCTATTGCAGGGACGGGTATGACCATCGGCGTGGCCTCGCCGCCCAGCGCCGCGATCGCGGCGTGGCACGATGGGCTCGACGGACCGGTCGGGCGGGAATCCGCCCTGATGCTCGAGAGCGAGCTCCAGGGGCGCGGCCTCTTCTTCGGGGACCGGGCCCTCTGCACGGTGTTGCGCCCCCGCTTTCTGACGCCCAGCCAGTATCGACTGGTGCGGGAACGCTGCCGCCTCCTGCTCCGTGCCTTCGACGCCGCCTGGACCGCCGCGATGACGGATCCCGCTGTGTTCGCCCAATTCCGGCTGGAAGCCTGGGAAACCGAGCTGGTGGGATCCGATCCCGGACGCACCGCGCCCAGCTCACTCAGCCGGATCGACGCGTTCTTCAACCAGGCCGGGAGCGATTTCCGGGTGACGGAGTACAACGGTGAGACCCCGGCGGGAAGCGCCTACGGCGATGCCCTGTCGGAGATCTTTCTCTCGCTGCCGTCGACCCGCGAGTTTCTCCGGACCCACCTGATGTGGGGCCTCCCGGCCCGGCACCACGTCCTCCACGCGCTGCTCGATGCCTGGTTCGCCTGGTCGGGCCGGCGCGAGGCGCCGTCCATTGCCATCGTGGATTGGCGCGAGGTGCCCACCTACAGCGAGTTCGTGCTCTACGACGAGTTCTTTCGGGCCCACGGCCTGGCGTCGATGATCGTCGACCCGGAGGAATGCGAGTACGGCGGAGGGCGGCTCACGGCCCGGGGCCGCCCGGTGGATCTGATCTACAAACGGGTGCTGATCCACGAGCTGGTGCAGCGGGGCGGCCTGAACCACCCGGTGATCCGCGCCGTCCGGGATGGCGCGGTTTGCCTGGCCAACGGCTTCCGCTGCAAACTGCTGCACAAGAAGGCCAGCCTGGCGGTGCTGTCCGATGAGAGGAATGCCTCGCTCTTCGGGCCGGAGGAGCGCGCCGCCATCAGCCGGCATGTGCCCTGGACCCGGGTGGTGGAGGAGCGCCGTACCACCGTCCGAGGGCAACCGGTGGATCTGGTCCCCTACATCATGTCGGAGCGGGAGCGACTGGTGCTCAAGCCGAACGACGATTACGGCGGGAAAGGCGTCGTTCTCGGGTGGGAGAGTGATGCCGCCACCTGGGAAGCGGCGTTGCGCGATGCGCTCTCCCAGCCCTGCATCGTGCAGGAGCGGATCGAGCTGCCGGTGGAGCCATTTCCCGCGCTGGGCCAGGGCGGCGCCATCGAGCTGGCCGATCGCATCGTCGATACCGCGCCCTTCGTGTTCAACGGAGCCCAGGTGGACGGATGCCTCACCCGGATCTCGACCGCCTCACTGGTCAACGTCACCGCGGGCGGCGGATCGACCGTCCCGACCTTCGTGGTGGAGCCGAGGCCTCGATGACGCCCCAGCCGCCGTCGCTCACCATCGGAATCGAAGAAGAGTACCAGATCATCGATCCCAAGACCCGCGAGCTGCGCAGCTACATCACCGAGATCCTCAAGGAAGACGTGGTGGTGCTGGGTGAGGTCAAGCCGGAGCTGCATCAGTCGATGGTGGAGGTGGGCACCAAGGTGTGCCGCAACCCGGCCGAAGCCCGGGCCGAGCTGGTGCGGCTCCGCAAGCTGGTGATGGAGCTGGCGGCCCGGAACGGGCTCGCCATCGTGGCCGCCGGGAGTCATCCCTTCTCCGCCTGGCAGACCCAGGAGATCACGCCGCTGGAACGCTACATGGGCGTGCGGGAAGACCTGCAGGACCTGGCCCAGAGCCTCCTCATCTTCGGAACCCACGTCCACATCGGCATCGAGGACCGGGAATTCCTGATCGATGCCATGAACGTGGCCCGGTACTTCCTGCCCCACGTGCTGGCCCTGTCGACCAGCTCGCCCTTCTGGCTGGGACGGCAGACCGGGCTCAAGTCATACCGCAGCGTGATCTTTCGCAATTTCCCCCGCACCGGCATTCCGCCCGAAATCGGATCCTGGGAAGACTTCGAGCAGCTGGTGGAGACCCTGGTGGCCACCAACTCGATCCCCAATGCGTCCAAGATCTGGTGGGACGTCCGGCCCAACTGGAGCTATCCCACGCTCGAGTTCCGGATCTGCGACGTCAACACCCGGGTGGACGAGGCCGTGTGCATCGCGGCCATCTTCCAGGGCATCATCGCCAAGCTGTGGAAGCTCCGGCGCGACAACCTGACGTTCCGGATCTACCCCCAGGAGCTGATCGAGGAGAACAAGTGGCGGGCCGTGCGCTACGGCCTGGACGGCAACTTGATCGATTTCGGCAAGAACCGGGAAGCGCCGGCCCGGGAACTAATTCACGAACTGCTGGATTGGTTTCTGGGCGACGTCCTGGACGAGCTGGGCAGCCGGGCCGAAGCGGAATATGCCTTGCGTATCATGGACGAGGGCACCAGCGCCGACCGGCAGGTCGCCACCTGGCGCCGGACCGGCAACCTCGAGGACGTGGTGGACCAGCTGATCCGCGAGACCGCGGAGGGAGTGACCTGACGTGAAGCTACGGCGCCCCGTGATCGGCATCCCGACCCAGACGCTGCAGGCGATGGATGGCATTCCCGAAGGGCTGCCCCTGTCGTGGGTCATGAACCAGCGCTACTACCTGGTCGCCGCGGCCGTGGGCGGGGTGCCGTGGATGATCCCTCTGATCGAAGACCTCGCGACCCTGCGCGAGATCTACGATCGGCTGGACGGCGTGCTCCTGGCCGGCGGCGTCGACATGAACCCGGCGACCTACGGCGAAACCCGGACCCCGCTCTGTGGTGCGATTGACCCGGCTCGCGACCAGGTGGAGCTGCAGCTGACCCGCTGGGCAGTGGCCGAAGGCAAGCCGATTCTGGGGATCTGCCGCGGCCTGCAGGTCATCAACGTGGCGATGGGGGGGAGCCTGTTTCAGGACGTGGCCGCCGAATGCGACGATGCCATCAAGCACGACTACTTCCCGACAGCGGGATGGCAGCGCGATCACCTGGCTCACGACGTAACCCTGACCCAAGACGCTCGGCTCGAGCAGGCGCTCGGGGCTCGGCGGATCGCGGTCAACAGCATGCATCACCAGGGCATCGATCGGCTGGGTGAAGGCCTCCGGGTCGCCGCGATCGCACCCGACGGTCTCATCGAGGGGATCGAAAGCCCCCACCACCCTTATCTGGTCGCCGTCCAATGGCACCCCGAATCGATGGCGACCGACCACTCCTTCCGCATCCTCAAACCTTTCATCGAAGTCTGCAGTAACTCCAGAACTTAGCCCTAAAGGACTTAGACCTAAGTCCTACGTCCGTCGTGAGTCCTGGCTCCCAGTTGACCACTCTGAGGCACGGTGTGTATTCTCAGATTCCAAAACGATTTGAGAATCATTTTCATGTACATAAATGTCAGAGCCGCCCGGGTGTGGCTCGCACTGCTCGCACTCGGGGCGCCTCTCAGCCAGGCCGACGCCCGCCAAGTCGGATTGTTGGTGGTTGCCCACGGCGCTACGGCGGACTGGAACGCCCAGGTACGGGGGACTGTCGCCCAGGTTACTTGGCGGCTCGGTCCCACCGCCACTGCCTTCCTGATGGGGCCCGAGGCCCAGTCGGCCGGTTGGGACTCGGCGGTGGCCCGGCTGACCTCGGCGGGCGTGCGGTCGGTGGTCGTAGTACCCCTGATGGTCTCGTCATTCGGCAGCCATTACCGCCAGGTCCGTTACTACGCGGGCGAGCTCGATCG
Source organism: Gemmatimonadales bacterium (assembly GCA_036396495.1). Taxonomy (GTDB): domain Bacteria; phylum Gemmatimonadota; class Gemmatimonadetes; order Gemmatimonadales; family GWC2-71-9; genus SZUA-320. Next base: position 10,831 of record DASWKS010000244.1, on the reverse strand, counting down.
GCTCCCCGCCGAGCTCGCGGGCCACGACCACGCAAGTCGTGCCAGGCCGGCGGTTCCGATGCAGGTGACGCCGGCGCTCGACGCCGCCCCGGAGTTGCTCGAGGCCGTCGCGAACCGGTGGTCGGCGCTCGATCTTCGACTCCGCACGGCCCCGCTCGTGTTGCTGGGCCATGGCCCCAATGATGAAACCGACGCCGAACGCTGGACCGCGGCCTTCCACACCGCCCTGGCCCGGGTGCGCCAGCTGGGACACAGCCACGAAAGCCGGTCCGCCCTGCTGCGCGACGACGCCGCCCCGTCAGTTCGGGCCGACGCCATCCGGCGGCTGCGCGACAGCGTAACCGCCCTCGCCGACCGCGCCGGGGATTCGGTGACGGTGATGACGGTGCTGGTGGCCCGAGGCGAGATGACCGGTGTAAGAATACCGAAGGACCTGGACGGTCTCCCGATCCGCTACGTCCCCACCGGACTCACGCCTTTACCAGCAATCGCCCGCTGGATCGAACGGGTTGCCGGTGAAGCGATCGTAAAAACAGGAAGCAGGTAGCGGGGACAAGGGACCAGGGCTCCTGCTTCCTGCTCCCTGCTCCCTATTTCGGTCCGACGCCGTATCGCTTGAGGATTTCGCGGACCCGATCGAGCGGAATCGCCTCCGCCCGACCGATCCGGCTCTCCACCGTCGTTGCCATGAACAGCGAGTTGTAGATCGCCTCTTCGGTCGCTTCGACCGCGGCCGCGAACAGCGCCGACATGTCGTCGTTAGGCAGATCCGCCACGAGTGGGAGCCCTGCTCCCTGCTCCCTGCTCCCTGCTCCCTGCTTCCGGCGCACCGCGTCGGCAGTGGAGAAAGCAATGACATAGTCACCCGATCCGTTCGAGGCGAAGGACCCGGTCCGTGCCAATCCCATTATCGCCCGCGCCGCTACCCGCTCGAGATTGCGATCCGACAGCGGCGCATCGGTCGCCACCACCATCATGATCGACCCGTCGCCAGAATCTTCCGACCCTTCCGACCTTTCCGACCTTTCCGACCCGACACTGGCCCGGTAGGAATACCGTCCCAGCTCCTTGCCGACCGGGGCGCCCAGCACCTGCAGCACCCCGCCGAAGTTGCTCTGGACCAGCACCCCCACCGTCCAGCCGCCCAGTCGCGCCGGCAATACCCGCGACGAAGTCCCGATTCCGCCTTTCCAGCCGAAGGCCTGGGTGCCGGTGCCCGCCCCCACGCTTCCTTCCGCCACCGGACCATCACTGGCGCGGGTGAGCGCCTCGCGCACCTGGTCACGCCCGACCGGACGGGAGCGGATCGCATTCAACCCGCCGTCGTTGGTTTCCCCGACCACCGGGTTGATCGATCCCACGTTCTGCATGCCGGGCTGCTCCAGCATCCATTCCACCAGCGCGTCGGCCGCCCGCCAGACGCATAAGGTGCAGGTGAGCACGATGGGCGTTTCCAGCTCACCCAGCTCCCGGACCTGGGTCACGCCCAACAACTTTCCGAAGCCGTTGCCCACGTACATGGCCGCCGGCACTCGCTCGCGAAACAGGTTGCTGCCGTGGGGCAGGATGGCAGTTACTCCGGTACGTATCGAATCACCGGCGATCATCGACGACTGCCCAACCCGGACCCCGGCGACGTCCGTAATCGCGTTTTTGGCCCCGGGTCCGAAGATCCCGGGCGCCACGCCCAGATCCCGGGCTCGGACCCGGTCTTGGCCGGAGAGCGGCAACGCCGCGAGTATGGTGAACAACGGGACCAATGGGACCAGACGCATGGAAAACCTCGGGAAAAGGGCCCTGAGACCGACCGGGGTCCGCCCTCCGGCTTGACCTCGTCCTATATGTACTTATACGTCAACGACTTATTTTAGGAGTTGAATCCTGCTCCACAAGCCGCCGCCGGGGCTCCTGGTGGCGTGAACCTTGCCCCTCCCGGGGGACATGACGATCACGGACCACCTGTTGGGCCGCGCCTCGGGTAGAGCGCGATTCCGGATTGCGATCGTACTCGGCACCCGGCCCGAAGCCATCAAGATGGCGCCGGTGGTTCGAGCCTTGGAACACCGCCCCGATGTCTTCCAACCGATGGTGATCGCCACCTCGCAGCACCGGGAAATGCTGGCGCAGGCGATGACCGCCATGGAATTGCACGCCGACCTCGACTTGGGCCTCACCCACACCAACCGTACCCTCGCCGAGTTCACGGCCCATGCACTGCTGGCGTTGACCCAGTGCTTCGCCGACGTCAAGCCCGACCTGCTCCTGGTCCAGGGCGATACCAGCACCGTGGTGTCGGCCGCGCTGGCGGCGTTCTACCAGAGCATCCCGATCGGCCACGTCGAGGCCGGCCTCCGGTCCGGCGACATGCATCGCCCATTCCCCGAGGAAGCCAATCGCCGGATCGCCAGTGTGGCGACCGACCTTCATTTCGCCCCTACCAGCCGGGCCCGGGACAATCTCTGGCGCGAAGGGATTCCACCGGGCGACATCTACGTCACCGGCAACACGGTGGTGGACGCGCTCGCCGGGGTGCGTCCCCGGACCCAATTCGACGATCCGGCCTTGAACCGGATCGACTGGAAGCGCCGGGTTCTGCTGGTGACGGTACACCGGCGCGAGAACCTGGGCGAGTACCTGCACGCCTTGTGCGGGGGCTTCCGGCGGATCCTGGCTCGCCATGCCGATGCCCAGATCGTCTTTCCGGTGCATCTCAATCCCCGGGTGCGTGAGGTCGTATTCGCCGAACTGCGCCATGTCCCGGGCATTTCACTGCTGGAACCGCTCTCCTACCCCGATCTGCTCGAGGTCATGCGGCGGTCCCACTTCGTGCTGAGCGATTCGGGCGGCATTCAGGAGGAGGCCCCGTCGTTCCGCAAGCCGATTCTGATCCTGCGCACCGTGACCGAGCGGCCGGAGGTCGTGGATTCGGGGTTCGGCCGGCTGGTCGGGACCGATCCCGACGTCGTATTCGCGGCGGCCTCGCAGCTGCTCTCCGATGAAGCGGCCTATCATCGGATGGTGTCGGGCGGCAACCCCTTCGGTGACGGTCACGCGGCCGAGCGAATCGTGAGTATCATCGCGGAGCGGTTCGGACTGCCCCTGGCCAACCGGATGGCATTGCAGGCATGACCCGCCGCCCCGGTATCCTGGTGGTGTTGGCTCTAGCCGCGGGAGGGGTGCGGCCGGTAACGGCCCAAGGGCCCGCTGGATGGCTCCAGGCCGAGGCCTACTACCATCGCGTCACCAATGACTTCGGCGATTGGAAGGGCGTGGCCCTCCGGGCGGTGGTGCCAGCCGGCCGCCGCAACATCTGGTACGGCGATCTGCTGGCCCAGGAGGCCTTCGACGACCGCGGCGTTTACGCCGCTGTCGGCAACCGGCACTTCTTCGGGCCAAACTGGTTCACCCTGGCCAGTGTCGGCGGCGGGACCGGGGATTTCGTCCTTCCCGATCTCCGCGCCGACCTGGCCATCGGACACGCCTGGCTGGAGCGGAAAAATCTGGTCACCATCCTGGGCGCCACCTACGTGAACGCGAAGCTCGGCTACGAGGACTTTGCGGTGAGTGGGACCCTGGCCGGCTATTTCCCCGGAGTCACCGCGGAGATCGGCGGTCGCATCAACTGGAGCTGGCCCGAAGCGGTGCGGAGTGAGCGGGCCTATGGCGCGCTGACGCTGGGACGCGAGCGGAATCGCCTGGTGGTTCTGCGGGGCGGGGCCGGCACCGAGGGATATCAGCTGACCGGCATCGTGGAGACCCAGCGCAGTTTCAGCAGTTATGAAGCCTCGATCAGCTGGCGCGAATGGCTGGGCGGGCACGGGGGCGTCTTCGCCGGTGGCGAGTGGTACGACAACCCGTTCTACACCCGGACGGGGGTGACGCTTGGCGTTTTCCGGCACTGGTAAGAGCCTGCTCCCGCTCGGCGGGGGGATCGAGGACCTGCGGCTCCGGGGGGCCAAGGGCGGCGTCATCCGGAAGCACCGCGCCATGGTCGGACTGGAGTGGAGCACCACCCGGGTCGGCCGGGCCGTGCTCCTCTCGCTGGTTTTCACCGCCGGTGTGATAGTGGCGCTCCCCTGGCTGGGCCGGTTCTACACCATGCTCTACGAAGAGCTGATCTGGTGGATCGGTCTACCGGCGGGAGTCGGAGTTCAGGAGATCAGGGTGGGGGAGCTGCTCACCATCCCCATTCCCTATTTCAGGCTGGCGGCGCCCTGGCCCCTCCGATTCCACTGGGTCGTGGTGGGTGCGGCCACCGCCATCGGGCTGTTGCTCTCGTTTCTGCTGCCGGTCAAGTATCTCCCGGCCCGTTACTTCATCCGGTTCGTCGCGCTGGTGCAGACCGTGTCGCTCGGATTCTTCGCGCTGAGCAGCCCGCCCTTCCTCTATCCGCTGCCCGGATACACGGCCGGCATGCTCACGGCGGGGATCGCAGTCCTCACCCTGATCCCGATCGTGCTGGGATTCTCATTCTACATTTTCGATCATAGCCTGGCGCGGCAGATGCTCCTGACGCTGTTGCTGCTGGGACATCTGGCGGTGCTGTTGCCGCTGCAGGTGCTGATCCACGCCTGGCTGTCGCACTACCTGTCGGCCCTGGTGCAGCCGACCATGTTCTTCGTGTTCGGGCTGCTGGTCGAGGTGCTGGTCTTCGTGGCCTTCTACGGATGGGCCATGAGCTGGCCGGGCGAGGAAATCCCGCAGACCCAGCCGGCGAGGAGGGCACTGCGGTGATCCGGAACCTCCTCGCCGCCGGACTCTGGGTGGTGGTCGCGATCCTCGTGATCTACACCCTGCGGCACTACATCTTCACGCTCAACCGGGTGTTCGGCCGCCATCGTCAGCCTTACGTGGATATCGGCATGGGCGACTGGCCCGAGGTCGCCATCTTCGTTCCCTGTCACAACGAGGAGAAGGTCATCGGCGGCATGCTGGACGCGTTGCTGGCCGCCGACTACCCCAAGGACCGGTTCTTCATTGTCCCCATCAACGACCGGTCCACCGACGGCACCGCCGAGATCATCGACCGGTATGCCGCGGAGTATCCGGGGCGGGTGCGTCCGTACCACCGGAAGGAGGGCAAGCCCGGCAAGGCAGCGGCGCTCAAGGAAGCGACCGACCGGAGCGATACCGGGATCTTCCTGGTGTTCGACGCCGATTACCTGCCGGGGCCCAATCTACTGCGCCAGCTGGTGGCGCCGTTCTTCGATCCTTCGGTGGGGGCGGTGATGGGCCGGGTGGTCCCCCACAATCTCAACCGCACCCTGCTGACGCGGCTGCTCGACCTGGAGCGATCGGGCGGGTATCAGGTCGATCAGCAGGCCCGCATGAACCTGCACCTCATTCCGCAGTACGGCGGAACGGTCGGCGGGGTCCGCCGCTCGGCGCTGCTCGACGCTGGCAACTGGAACGAGGACTCGCTGGCCGAGGACACCGACATCACCTACCGGTTGATCCTGCGGGGCTGGGAAGTGGTCTACCAGAACCGGTCGGAGTGCTACGAGGAGGTGCCGGAGAACTGGCCTACCCGGATCCGGCAGATCCAGCGCTGGACCCGGGGCCACAATCAGTGCCTCAGACGCTACGCCTTCCAGCTGCTCAAGTTCCCCAAACACCTGAGGTTCTGGCAGGTCATCGACGGCGTCCTGCTGCTCGGCGTGTTCGCGGTGGCGCCGATTCTGCTGCTGGGCTGGGTCTTCGCGACGTCGCTCTTCTTCATGGGCTACCAATTCTCGCAGAGCCTGGTGGTCCTGTTCGCCGTCGCCAGCTACAGCACGTTAGGCAATTTCGCCGCGTTCTTCGAGGTGGCCACCGCGTGCCGGCTGGACGGCTCGCGCAACCGGATCCGGCTGCTGCCGTTCCTGTCACTCGGCTTCCTGGTGAATCTGCTGGCGATTTCCCGGGCCACGCTCTCGCGCCGGTCCTGGCTGGCGGTGCCCCGGGCCGGCCCCCGCTGGGAAAAGACCGAGCGGTACCGTAACGCCAACACGGTGGGGAAGGTGTGAACCCGCTCCCCTTCATCCTGTTGCTGCTCATCACGCTGGCGTGGGCGCTGCTGCCGTTGCTGCCGGCGCTGTGGGAGTTCTTCCGGCCGACCGACGTGGAGCCGCTCACCATGGTGGGCCGCGACAACGCCGACATCAGCCGGTTTGCCCGTCATTTCCGCGAGTACCTCCAGGGCCAGCTGGAGCAGTATCCACCCCGGAACGGCGTCGAGGATCACCAGACCGGTACCCTGCCCGATGGGACCCCGTTCATCCGCACCGCCCGGCTCTCGAATGAGCTCTCGCGGAGCGGATTGCCGGAAGAGTCCGCCACCCGCCTCGTGGTCCTGGACCAGACGACCGTGCTCGACAACGGTGATCAGTTCAAGTACGAGGTCTGGGCCCGGGAGGATGTGTTTGGCAGTCCCCGGGCGACCTATCGGGCGATTCTGGGCGAGAAGAACGTGGAGCTGGGCGAGCGGTCGGTGATTCTTCGCTGGCTGCACAGCGTCGGCACGCTGGTCGTGGGCCCGGCGTCGCACCTCTACGGCCGGGCGTCGGCGGAAGAATCGATCCAGTTCGGTCGCGAGGTGCACTTTGAGCGGGTGGGAGCGCCGGTGATTACGGTCGGTATTGCCACTCCCCGGCCCATGCCGCCCCGCCACACCGAACCCGCTTCATTCCTGCCGCCTCCCAACTCCCGGCGGCTGGGGGACCATCTCAGGGTTGACGCTGATTTGACGGTGCCGGCCGGAACTCTGATCGATGACAACCTGGTGGTGGCCGGCCAGCTCACCCTTGGACCGGGCGCCCGGGTCACTGGAAGCGTCAAATCGCACCGAACCCTCACCCTCGAGAGCGGGACGGTGGTGGAGGGATCACTGGTGAGCCGGGGAGAAATCACGATTGGTCAGGACTGTTGGATCCGTGGCCCGGTGATCTCGGAAGAGCGACTCGAGATAGGACGGGGAACCTCGATCGGCTCCCCAAACGCTCCCAGTACCGTGTCGGGTCGCCAGGTTTTCCTGGCCGATGGGGTCACCGTCTCGGGCCAGATCGTCACTTCGGAGGGTGGTCAAACGGCCGACTAACCTGTTGTATTGACGACACGACGCTGCTGCTTTCATCCTACTTCCGTGGCTACCACACAACATAATCCTGGCCGAATTCGGCTGAATTCCGGTCTGATGAGCGATGCCATGAGCCCGCTGACCCCCAATATCGAGCCTCAACCGCTCCAACATTAGCACCTTTTTTCACAATCAATGCTACCACAATGATTTGCGTTCTCCCAGCGCGGGGAGTAGAACTGAGTTGAGTGATGGGAGGTTGGGAAAGGCAGGAGGGGCACAGTGGTTGCTCAATCTGTCGACAGGGAGGTGTCTCATGTCAAAGAACTCAACAAGACTGCTGGGCCTGGCCGCCGGGCTGACGTTCGTGACCAGCGCGTTGCCGGCCCAGACCAAGGTCTTCCCCTGGCCCGGCGATCCCTCCTGGTCGCCTTGGACCATCGCAAGCGGCGGCGCCGAGATTACCGGTGCCAATCCCCGTCACGGCAACGGCTCGCTGGCGCTGTCCACCACCGGGGGATTGAGCGATTGGGGTTTCTACGTCCACCTGTCGGGCGACAATCCCTGGGGCCAGTTGGGTGACTTGTCGGCGTTGTCGTTCGAGTGGTACCGCACTGGGCTGACGCCCCAGGATCCCAATCTGCCTTACATCCCGGTCTGGCCGGACGCGCCCTGGCTGGCGCAGACGCCGGTGCTCCGGCTGCTGCTGGGCCAGGAGATCAACGGCAGCCTGGTGATGAGCGAGCTGGTCTGGGAGAAGTACTACACCGATGGCTCACCTACGACCAACGACGAGTGGGTAGCTGAAGACCTGATGGATCAGTACTTCTGGCACGCGATGGGTGGAACCCAGTACTGGGTGAACAGCCAGTGCCAGGCGCAAACCGGACCCTTCGTGCCCGACGGACAGAACCCGCCCTCGGTCTGGGATGGGGGCCTGCTGCTGGGAACACCCACCGGCTGGGCCGGCGGTTCCTTCGTCGATCCCAACGCCACTGGGGCCTGCGCCCAGTCCGGCTTCAACCTGGGCGATGCCTCCATCTATGGGGTCGCCCTCGGCGTCGGGAGTAACTGGCCCGACCAGTACCAGGGTTACGTCGATTGGCTGCAGCTCACGTTCAACGGCGGCGAAGAGACCGGGGAGTTTGCGGTCTGGTCCAACTTCGAGCTGCCTGAGACCACCGTCCCTGAGCCGGGCTCCATGGCGCTGCTCGCCACCGGTCTGGTCGGGTTGGGCATTGCGGGACTGCGGAAGCGGAAGAAGCAGTCTACCAATTCTACCGAGTAGGGAGCAGGGCCTCACCGGTCACATCCAGGACCACTTTCCCTTTGGCCCCACCTTCGAAGACGATCTCCTGCGCCCGCCCGGCCTGGGCCAGCGGGAGGACGAGACCCACCACCGGCGTCAGCGATCCGTCTTCGAAGCCGGTGGCGATCTGTCGGTGCACTCCCGCCAGCTCCTCGTCGCCCGCGTGCCAGAGCATCACGCCCAGGATGGCGGATTCCTTCGCCATGGTCTGGCGCGGATCGATCTCGATTCGCCCCCGATTGCCGACGATCAGAACTCGGCCGCCCACGGCCAGCATCCCCAGGTCGCGGTCGAGATTCACGTTGGCCAGCATCTCGACGATGACATCGACGCCGCGGCCACCGGTGAGGGACAGGACCTGAGCGGTAGTATCGCTGCCGCCATGCCGGAGCGCGTGGCTTGCGCCCTGGGCTCGCACCAGCTCGAGTCCGGCATCGCTCCCGGCGGTGCCGAGCACGGTGCAACCGTGCGCTCGAGCGAGCTGGACGGTGGCGACACCGACGGCGCCGCTCGCGCCGTGAACCAACACGGTCTCCCCCGGGCGAGTCCGGCCCCGATGAAATAACGCCCGGTGTGCCGTGGTGTACGGCACGCCGATCGCGGCGCCTTGGGCATAGCTGAGCCGGCCGGCCAACCGATGCACCTGGTCCCGGGTCGAGCAGACTCGGCTCGCGTACGCGCCCTGGCTGCGGCCCGAAGCTGTCCCCGAGAAGTAGACCCGGTCCCCCGGTTTGAAACCCGCAACTCCTTCACCCACCGCTTCGACTTCACCGGCGCCATCCCATCCCGGGATGTACGGCAGCCGCGGCAGCCGGGCGTAGCTCCCGGCGCGGGTATAGGCGTCGACCGGGTTGACGCCGGCGGCGTGGTTCCGGATCAGCACCTGGCCCGGAAGGAGTGCAGGATCGGGCGCCTCTTCGAGCGAGAGCACCTCGGGCCCACCGAAACGATGAACGACGATGGCGCGCATGATGGGAGGAGTATAGCATACTTTCGCGTATGCTCCCCCGACGTCATTTCCTGATCGCCGCGCTGGCTGCTCCGCCGCTGGCGGAGATCGTTCGCAAGCTCGGCCTGACCGACCGTCCCTGGCTCGATGCCGCGCTCAAAGCCGAGAAGTGGATCCGGCGATCGCGCCAGACCACGGGCTCCGGCATCGCCTGGCCGGCCGATCCGCTCCGGCCCGACTCGGTTTCACCCGACCTTTACAACGGCATGCCTGGTGTGGTGCTCTTCTACCTGGAGCTCTTCAAGACCACCGGCCAGAATCATTTCCTGCACGAAGCCGAGCTGGGCGCTCGGCAGCTGGCGAGCCGGTTGCCTCAATCGGCGGGGTTGTATACCGGCCTGGCGGGGACCGCGTTCGTGCTCGAGCGGACCGCCACGATCGGCGGCCGCTCCGAATTCACCCACGCCTCGCTGCGTTGCACCGCCTTGCTGCTGGATCAGGCGACAGCCGAGGGCGACGGCGTACAATGGAACGATACGACCGACATCATCGCCGGAAGCGCCGGGATCGGTCTCACCCTGCTGATGCTGGAGCCCTCGCTCGGCGGACCGCGGGCTCGGGAGCTGGCCGTCCTGGCCGGTCGCAGGCTCCTCGAGCTCGGCACGCCGGCCGAGGGCGGCCTGACCTGGATGATGAACCCGACCTTCCCCCGCAACATGCCTAACTTCTCCCACGGTACCGCGGGAGTGGCCTATTTCCTGGCGAGACTGCATGCCCTCACCGGTGAAGCCATGTTTCTCGACGGCGCCAAGGCCGGGGCCCGGTATCTCCAGGCGATCGCGGCGCCGAAGGGCGCAGGCGTGGTGATTCGCCATCACGATGGCGACGGGGAACAGCTGTTCTACCTGAGCTGGTGTCACGGGCCCGCGGGCACCGCCCGGTTGTTCCACCAGCTCGCGCTGGTCGACCCCGGCTTCCGCCCCTGGGTCGCCCGGCTCGCCCGGGGTATTCCCGCCCTGGGGGTGCCCCGGAGGAGCGACGGGTTCTGGAATAACATCAGCCAGTGCTGCGGCAATGCCGGCGTGGTGCAGTTCGCCCTCGATCGAGCCCGGACCCACCGCGATCCCGGCGCGCTGGAGTTCGCCAGGCAGGTGACCGCCGACCTGATGCAGCGAGCTACACCCGACCGCGACGGGCTCAAATGGGTCCAGGCGGAACATCGGGTCCAGCCCGAGAACCTCGTGGCCCAGACCGGATTCATGCAGGGCGCGGCCGGCGTGGGAACCGTCCTGCTCCACCTCGATGCCGCGGAACGGGGGGATGACTGGTCCATCACGTTCCCCGATTCCCCCTTCTGACCCGGAATTGATCGGTTTCATGCATCGCTTCGCGCTGGCTGCGCTCCTCCTGCTCCCTGCTCCCTGCTCCCCCCTCGCCGCCCAGGCGCTCCGCGACACCGTCGAGCGCTACACCCTCGACCGGGAGGCGCTCTCGCGCCGCTACGCGGTGGAGTACGACG
>DASWKS010000243.1:0-3339 GCA_036396495.1 Gemmatimonadales bacterium | reverse complement strand
TGCACCAGCAGCCGGTCGTCGAACAGCCGGACCTCTTCCTGGGCGTACAGTGCCAGGGTCCGCTCTTCGGTGAGGGTCTCGAACGACGTCGTGGTGGTGCCCTGCCCCACGTTCTGCTGTCCAGGAATCAGGTTGGTCGTGGTGGCCCGGGCGGTCTTGAGGCGGCGGTCCTCGAACTGGAGGCCCAGGGACGTGGTGGCCGACCAGGTGCCGGTATGGAACACATGGACGCCGTTCAGGTTCCAGTTGTAGTACTTGCTGTCGGCGTTGCCTTCGATCGCGCTGCCGGGCTGAGCCTGGGTGGCCTCCCAGAACAGCTCGTTGGGGGTCCAGATGTCGTTGTTCTGGTCGAAGGCATCGACCCCGCCGCCGGCCACGAACTTGAAGCTGTGCCGGTCGGATTGGATCGGCTGCCAGATGACGTTCAGTCCGCCGGTGAACCGGTTGGTCTGCTCCAGATTGCGGGCCAGCTCGGTGGTCTGGATCGGGTTGGACTGGACGCCCCAATCGGGAGCGGGGAATGTGCCGTCGGCATTGCGGGCAGTCAGGTCGACGAAGCTGGGGGTGTAGGCCAGCGCATAGCCGTGGCAGCCGAAGTTATTGCAGTTGTTGTTCCAGCCGCGGGTGTGTTCGGCCCGATTGTAGACGCTGCTGATTTTCACCTCGAGCTTGGAGCTCAAGGTCTGATCGACGTTCACCCGGAGACCCTGCCGAGTGAACCCGGTGTTGGGCTCGATCCCTTCGTCCCGCTTCCAGGTGCCCGAAATGAAGTAGCGGGTGGTCTCCGACCCGCCGCTGACGTCGCCTACCGTCTCGTACGAGAGATCCCGCTGGCTGAAGACCTGGTCGTAGTGATCGAAGTACGGATTGGGATTGTTGGCGAAGTACTTATTCGCCGCCGCACCGAAGACTTCGACCGCTTCGGCCTGAGTGAACCGTCGGCCTTCCAGCTGGCGCAGCGGGCTGAACACGCCGACCCGCTGTGCCACGTTGATCCGAGGCCGGCCCGCCTGGCCCCGAATGGTGGTGATGACCACAACTCCGTTGGACGCCTTGGAGCCGTAGATCGAAGACGCGGCGGCGCCCTTGAGGATCTCGATGCTGGCGATGTCGGCCGGGTTGATGTCGGCCACCCGGTTGACCGGGTCGTCCTCCTGGACGAACGCGCCGGCATTCACCGAGGCCCGCCCGCTCAGCACCCGGGCGTTGGAGTAGATCACGCCGTCGATGACATAGAGCGGATCGAACGCACCCAGGATGGTGTTGTTGCCCCGGATCTGCATCTGGATGCCGCCGCCCGGCGCACCCGAGTTGGACTGCAGATTGACGCCCGACACCTTGCCGGTGAGGGCGTTTTCGATGGTGGGGGAGGAAACCTTCGCAATGTCCTCGCCGCTGACGTACGCGATGGCCGTGGTGGCGCTGCGGCGCTCGACCGAGGTGGCCTGCCCGGTGACCACGACTTCGCTCAGCTTGAAGACGTCCGCTTCCATCTGGACGTCGTGGGTGGCGGTGCCGGCCGGGACGATGACCTCAACCCGGGCGTACCCGATGGCCCGGAACATCAGGCGGACCTCGCCCTGGGGCGCGTTGATGGTGTAACGACCCTCGGGATTGGTACGGGCCGTCCGGTACCTGAGCTGTCCGACCACGCTGATTTCAGCGTCGAGCGGCTGGGTCCCCCCCGCCCGGGTCACCCGGCCGGAGATCTGCCGGTCCTGAGCAGCCAGTACCCCTGGCGCCAGCAGCAACGCTGCCATCGCAAAGGCCGACCGCCAGAGAACACGTGTGACCACAAGTCCTCCGCATGCAATAAGGGTTTCCATCAAAACAGCGGGAACACCTGCAAGTCCGTCCTCCCGTGGTCGAGGCCAGACCTGAACCGCCCACCTCCGCCCGCGAAAAGGCGGGCGAAAGCATCAGGACTCGACGACCCGAGAGCCGTGCGTTATGTGCTGCGTGACGGTTTGGTCAGTTTGCATGAACCACGCCCTGCCGGCGTTGCCTGCTAACCCGTTGCGGTATAAGCCGCTTGGATTAACGGGGGGCGGACGGCTATCGTGTGGTTTCGACACGAGTCCAAGCCGGGCGGCGTGTCGAAAGCACAGCCTGCGGTGTAAGAGCGGGTTCAGTGACAGGCAAATATCGTCCGGGATGAGGGAGGCGCAAGGAGCGGCCCCGTGCCATTAGTTTTGCCTTCATGACTGGTTCCCGCTCCATCAAGGTCGGACTGGTCCAGCGGACCGGCGGGGAGGACGTATCGGCCAACACCCGGGCGACCGCTGAGGGAATCCGCGAGGCGGCGGCCCGGGGCGCCACCATTGTGTCGACCCAGGAGCTCTACCGGTCACGCTACTTCGCCCAGACTGAAGATCATGACTTTTTCGCGCTGGCCGAGCCGATCCCTGGGCCCACCACGGCGGCGCTGCAGGACCTCGCGGCCGAGTTGGGCGTGGTGCTGGTGGCGTCCCTGTTCGAGAAGCGGGCCGAGGGCCTCTACCACAACACCGCCGCGATCATCGATGGCGACGGGACCTACCTGGGCAAGTACCGGAAGATGCATATCCCGGACGATCCCCAGTATTACGAGAAGTTCTACTTCACCCCGGGTGACCTGGGGTTCCGGGTCTGGGATACCCGGGTGGGCCGGATCGGGGTGCTGATCTGCTGGGATCAGTGGTATCCCGAAGGAGCCCGCCTCACCGCCTTACAGGGGGCCGAGATCCTGTTCTATCCTACCGCCATCGGGTGGCTGCCGGCCGAGAAGGCGGAGTACGGCGAGCGGCAACAGAGTGCCTGGGAGACCATCCAGCGGAGCCACGCCATCGCCAACGGGGTCTTCGTCGCCGCGGCCAACCGGGTCGGCTTCGAGCCGAGCCCGGGCGGCGGGATCGAGTTCTGGGGCGGGAGCTTCGTGGCCGATCCGAGTGGCCGGGTTCTCGGCAAGGCGGGGGCGACGGAGGAAGTTCTGGTGGTGGACTGTGACCTGTCTCAGGTCGACATGGCGCGGACCCACTGGCCTTTCCTTCGGGATCGGCGGATCGAGGCGTACGGGGACATTACCAAGCGATTCATTGACGATTGACGATTGACGATTGACGACTGCTCGCCTTCCTTCCGATCCTATTCATCATCGTCTTCCTACTGGCAACAAAGATCTTCACCAGTTCATTTGCTTCGTTCGCGATCGGCCTGACGCTGTCCTTCCCAGCCAGCTCGATGCGCACCAGGAGCCGGAGCCAGAAGAGCACTTCGTCGGCCTCCTCGAGGGCAATAGAGAGCTTGGCCACGAATGCCTGAGGTGACTGTGCCCGACATGCGGACCGATAGTTTGCCCCG
>DASWKS010000242.1:0-3095 GCA_036396495.1 Gemmatimonadales bacterium | reverse complement strand
GATCTGGGCGGCCTGATATTGGCGCCGGGATTCGTGGATATCCATTCGCACGCGGACAGTCTGATGCTGGAAGATCCCCGGGTCGAGTCGGTGATCCGGCAGGGCGTCACGACCGTGATCGTGGGACAGGATGGAGGCTCGCGGCGGGATCTCGCCGAGTGGTTCGCCCGGCTGGCCGAGGTGAGACCCGCCGTCAATGTCGCCTCGATGGTGGGACTGGGATCGGTGCGCAGTGCGGTGGTTGGCCCCGATGACCGTCGGGCGACCAGCGACGAGCTGGAGCAGATGGTGGGGCTGGTGCAAACCGGTCTCGAGGCCGGAGCCTGCGGCGCCTCCTCGGGGCTCGAGTATCCCCCGGGCGCCTTCGCGCCCCGGGAAGAGCTGATCGCGCTGTGCCGGCCTCTGGCGGCGCGACGGTTGCCGTACGCGACCCACATGAGAAACGAGGACGACCGGCTGCTTGATGCGGTCGACGAAGCGATCGCGGTGGCCGAAGGAGCCAGGTGTCCGCTCCAGGTCTCCCACCTCAAGGCTCAGGGTCCCCGCAACTGGAACAAGATGGACGACGCGCTCGAGCGGATTGAAAAGGCCCGCAAGCATGGCGTAGACGCGGCATTTGATATCTATCCCTACATCGCGTACCAGACCGGGCTCACTAATCTCTTCCCCTTGTGGAGCCGGGATGGGGGCACCGAGGCCTTTCTGGGCCGGCTGGGCGACACGGCGCACGCCGAGAGGATCCGTACCGAAACGCTCGCCAAGGTGGAGCTGATCGGCGGCTGGAATAACGTGCTCATCTCCAGCGTCGCCGAGGGCGATAAGACGGCGGAAGGTGGCCGCCTGGGCGACACGGCCGCCGCCCAGGGACAGCAGCCCTACCCCTTTGCGGTGGCGCTGCTGCGCCAGGCACGAGGCCAGGTCGGCATGGTGGGCTTCGCGATGAGCGAAGAGAATGTAGAGCGCGGTCTCAAACACCGACTCGCCATGGTCTGCAGCGACGGATCCGCTGTGGCGGTGGACGGACCCGCTCGGCGGGGTCATCCCCATCCGCGCGGGCTGGGCACCTTCCCCCGGGTGCTGGGTCGCTACGTGCGGGAGCGGCGCACCCTCAAATTGGAGGACGCGATCCACAAGATGAGCGCCCGGCCGGCGGAGCGGGTGCGGCTGATGGACCGCGGCCGGGTCGCGCCCGGGCTGGTGGCCGATCTGGTGGCGTTCGATCCGGAGCGGGTGGCGGACCGGTCCACTTTCCAGGACCCGTTCCAGTACCCCGACGGCATCCGGCTGGTGCTGGTCAACGGCGAGATCGTGCTGCGGGATGGCCAGCGCACCCCGGCCCAGCCGGGCAAGGCGGTCAGACCCGCGTGAGCGGCAGCACCACCCCGTCCGCCAGTCCGTCCGTCCGGCTGCCCGGCTATGCCTGGTACGTGGTGGGGGTCCTGACGCTGGCGAACGTGTCCGCCTACGTCGATCGCCAGATCCTGACCCTGCTGGTCCGGCCGATCAAACGGGACCTGGTGCTCAGCGATTCCGAAGTGAGCCTGCTGGGCGGGCTCTCGTTCGCGCTGTTCTACACTCTGCTGGGATTCCCCATCGCGCGGCTGGCCGACCAGCGCAGTCGCCGCGCCATCATCGCGGCCGGTGTCGCGGTCTGGAGTGTGATGACCGCGCTGTGCGGCGCCGCCAGGAGCTTCGCGCAGCTGCTGCTGGCCCGGGTCGGCGTCGGGGTCGGCGAAGCCGCGCTCTCCCCGCCCGCTTACTCCCTGATCGCGGATTACTTCCCCCGCGAGCGGCTCGGCACCGCCATCGGCGTGTATACCATGGGGGTGTACCTGGGCGTGGGGCTGGCCCAGCTGATCGGCGGGTTGGTGATCGCGGCCGTCGGGGGGGAAGAGCTCTGGCGCCTGCCCCTCCTGGGCGCCGTGCGGCCCTGGCAGGTGGCCTTCCTGGTGGTGGCGGTACCGGGTGTGTTGCTGGCTTTTCTCATGTTCACCATCCGCGAACCCCGTCGCGGTGCTCCCGTACCCGCAGCGGTCTCGGTCGGCGAGGTGATCGGCTATCTCTCGAGCAACGCCCG
Source organism: Gemmatimonadales bacterium (assembly GCA_036396495.1). Lineage (GTDB taxonomy): Bacteria > Gemmatimonadota > Gemmatimonadetes > Gemmatimonadales > GWC2-71-9 > SZUA-320. The sequence continues at coordinate 1,018 of DASWKS010000242.1, read as the reverse complement.
CACCGTCGTGCCGCATCACGTCGGCGCCGCCCTCATTGCGCTGGTGAATTACGGCTATGGGTTCTGGCTCCCCACTTTTTTCGAGCGAACTTATGGCTGGACCGCTTCGCAGGCCGGCTATCTTCTCGGCGCCGCCAACCTGACGTTCGGGATCGCGGGAGTGTCGCTGGCGGGCCGGCTGGCGGATCGCTGGCAGGAGCGCGGCATGGCGGACGCAAAGATCCGGGTCTGCCTGATCGCGGCCTTGGGACTGGTAATTTGTGACGTGGCTACACCGCTGATGCCGACCGGATCGCTGGCTGCCCTCTGGATCTTTCCACTCAGCTTCTTCGCCTCGGCACCGTTCGGCGTGGCCGCGGCGGCGGTACAGGAGATGGTCCCGGCTCGAATGCGGGCTCAGGCCTCAGCGGTCTACCTGTTCGTTATCTCACTGCTGGGCCTCGCGGCCGGCCCGACCGCCGTCGCCCTGGCGACCGACTATCTGTTCCGAAGCGAGGCGCTGGTTCGATATTCGATGGTGGTCGTGGCGATTGGAGGCCTGGCGCCGGCGGCCCTGTTGCTGAGCCGCGCCCGGGCACCCTACCGGGCGATGGTATCCAGTGTCCCCAGTCGCTAGTCGCCAGGGTTACGAGGGCGGAATCCTGAGCACAACCGTATCTCCCGGACTGATCCCGATCTCCTGGCTGAACGGGGTGTTGTTGCTGCCCACCGGATCGGCCTGGAAACGAATCGGCACGCCGGGATTCACCATGGTGCGCGGCAGCTCGAACGTCGCGGTGGAGTGACCCGACACCTGACCCAGCCTGACCCTGGTTCCCGACCGGATGGCGTAGACGGTCATGTCGTAGAAGGACTGGTTCTGGACCTCGACAAACGCCTTGGCCATGGGATCGACCGGCGCCGCCGGGGACTTGGAGCATGCCGGCAAGGTCGCCAGCCCGGCGAGGAGCGTAAGAGCTAGGGTGTGCCGCATGGTGGTCACCTGCGCCTCAGGACGGTGGAATGATCATGATAACGG
>DASWKS010000241.1:0-6538 GCA_036396495.1 Gemmatimonadales bacterium | reverse complement strand
ACGGGCCCGGCTCAAAGCCGTGCTCAGTGCCGCCCTTGCTGCCCGGGAACCACCCCGATAAGTTCGCGCCTGCCGGTCCCTTCTGACCGGCATCACGGGTGCGGGAACCGGAAGCCGGTGTAAGTCCGGCGCGGCCCCGCCACTGTAACGGGCGCTGGTCAGACTGCTCGACGCCACTGGGATCCTCCGGGAAGGCCGAGCAGATGCCCGAAGCCAGGAGACCTCCTCACCCGTGCCACCACACGTGTCCCTCGCGGGAGGGGAAGGTGGCTATGCGAGTTGTGGCCCTGCTCCTGGCTTGGCTGGCGGCCTGTGCCCGGCCACCGGCCTCTTCCGGTCCCATCGTTCTGCTCGACGACGCCGGCGACACCGTACGCCTGGCCCAGCCGGCCCGGCGGGTCGCCTCGCTGGTGCCTGCCAGCACTGAATTGCTCTTCGCCATCGGGGCCGGTTCCCAGGTTGTGGGGCGCACCAAGTGGTGCGACTGGCCCGCCCAGGCCCGCCGGGTCACCGATCTGGGCGACGGGCTCGCGCCTAACGTCGAAGCCATTCTCGGGGTACAACCCGATCTGGTGGTGCTCTATCGTTCCGCCCGGAACGCCCAGGCGGTTCAGCAGCTGCGCCGATTCGGGATTGCCACCCTGCAGCTTCGCACCGACACCTTCACCGACCTCAACCGCAACGCCGCGCTGCTGGGACAGGCTACCGGTCACGCGGTCGATGCCGCGGCGCTGACGGCCGCGACCGACTCGGCATTGGCGGCGGTCGATCAGCGGGGCCGTGCCGGCGGACCGCGGATCCTGGTGCTGGCCTGGGATCAGCCACCCATGACGATCGGACGCGGCAGCTTCCTGCATGAGCTGGTGGAAATGGCCGGCGGCCGGAACGTATTCGCCGATGTCGCCTCCTCCGCGGCACCGGTGAGCCTGGAGGCCATTGCCGCCCGGAATCCGGATCTGATTCTCACCACGTCGGAGTCCCCCACCTTCGCCCGCCGGCCCGAATGGCAGGTCATCCCGGCGGTCAAGTATCGCCGGTTCACCACGGTCCTCGGGTCGGAGTATTCCCGTCCCAGCCCGCGGGCTCCGGAGGCCATCCGGCGTCTCGCCGCCGTGTTCGATTCGGTGCCGATCCGGTGACCGGCAGGCTGTTCGGGTTGGCGGCGATCGCGCTGGTGTCCCTGGTGGTCGGGCTGCACCTCGGCGCCACCCTGCTGGGACCGGACGACCTGCTCCGGGCCATCGCCGAGCCGGCCTCGACCGAAGGGACCATCCTGCTCAATCTGCGGGCGCCGCGAGTGCTGCTGGCCTTCGGGGTCGGGGCCGGCCTGGGACTCACCGGCGCGGTCCTGCAGGCGCTGGTGCGTAATCCACTGGCCGATCCTTACCTCCTGGGGCTCTCCGGGGGCGCCGGCCTGGGCGCGGTCCTCGCGATCGCCTTCTTCACCGCCAATCCGTGGGCCCTGCCGGTAGCGGCGTGGGCCGGCGCACTGATCGCCGTGGCGCTGGTGTATCGGCTGGCGGTGGTGGCCGGCCGGCGGCTCGATCCCCGCATCCTCCTGCTCGCCGGGGTAGTGGTGAGCGCCTTCACCGGCGCCATCATGTCGGCCATTCTCACGCTGGTTCCCGCGCCCCAGCTGCGCAATGCGTTTCTCTGGCTGCTGGGCGGGTTCAGCGGCTCCAGCTGGCAGGCGCTCGGGATCTACGCGGCCTACGCGGCCGTCCCCGCCGGGTTGCTGCTGCTCCGGGCCCGCGAGCTCGATCTGCTGGCGTTAGGCGAAGAGCCGGCCCAGTATCTCGGCGCCGACGTCGAACGAACCAAGCGGGTGGTGTACTTCGCGGCGTCGTTGCTGACCGCGGCCGCGGTGGCGGTGTGCGGGGTGATCGGCTTCGTGGGCCTGGTGGTGCCCCACGCGATGCGGCGGGTGGTGGGGCCGCTGCACGGGCGGCTGCTGCCGGCGGTGATTCTCACCAGCGGCAGCTTCCTGGTGCTGGCCGATGGATTGGCCCGCTGGGTGGTGCAGCCGCTGGAGCTGCCGGTGGGCGTGGTGACGGCGACCATCGGCGTGCCGCTGTTCGCCCTGATGCTGCGGCGGAGCCTGCGATGATGTTGGAGGCCCGCGATCTGTCGGTGCGATACCGCGGCGCCGCGGCCCGAGCCCTGGACGGCGCGTCGCTCGCGGTCGAGTCCGGTACTCTGGTGGTGCTGGTCGGCCCCAACGGCAGCGGCAAGACGACGCTGATGCGGGCGCTGCTCGGCACAGTGGCGGCCGAATCCGGGGCGGCCCTGGTGGATGGCCGTCCCGTCGCACTCTGGAAACGGCCGGAGCTGGCGCGGTTTGTGGGTGTCGTTGCGCAGCGGGAGGAAGCCTGGATCCCGCTTACCGTGGAAGAGACCGTCCTGCTGGGTCGCTATCCCCGGTTGGGAGCGCTGACCCCGATCGGTCCCGAGGACCGTGCCGCCGGCCGCCGCGCGCTGGAACGCTGCGACATGTGGGAGCTGCGCCAACGGCAGGTGGACGGTCTCTCCGGCGGCGAGTGGCAGCGGGTCCGCCTGGCCCGGGCGCTGGCGCAGGAGCCCCGGGCCCTGGTGCTGGACGAGCCGGGCGCGGCGCTCGACATCCGGCACGAAATGGAAGTGATGGAGCTGGTGCGGCAGCTGGTGGACGATGGGCTGGGCTGTCTGCTCATCACCCACCACATCAACCTCGCCGCCCGCTACGCCGACCGGATGGTGCTGCTGGACCGGGGCCGGGTGGTGGCATCCGGGACGCCCGATGAAGTGCTCCGGGCGGAGGTGGTCAGCCAGGTCTTCGGGTGGCCGATCGCGGTGACTCAGTGGGAGGGTTGGCCGCAGCTGGTGGCGCTACGCCCCGTCGAAGGCAGTCGAAGCGGGTCGAAGGGGGTCGAAGGCGGTTGACCCTCCTCGACCGCCTTCAACTGCTTCGACTCCTTCGACTGCTTCGACTGCTTCGACTCCTTCGACTCCTTCGACCCCTTCGACCGGTTATTTTCAGGCCATGCGGTTCAGCATCACGATTCTGCTTGCAGCCGTGGCTTCCTGCTCCGAAACCACCGCCCCTCTGCCGCCGCCCCAGGAACTGCTGCTGGTCGCCAATCCGGGGTTCGAGACCCTCAGTTATGTCCAGCTCTCCCAAGGCGTGGGGATCACCCAGATCCCGCTGGGTCATGCCGTTCCGGAGGATGCCCGTCCCGCGGCCGGCCGGCGCTTCGCCATCCTGGCAGTGGCGCGGGGCGATACGGTGGCGGTGGTCGATCTGATCCGGCGGCGGGTGTCGCGCACCATCGCGGTCGGTGAAGGGGCCGGTGCGCTGGGCGGATTGGTGTTCAACGACTCCATCGCCTACGTAGCCTTGTCGGGCCGGGACGCACTGATGCGGCTCAACCTGGAATCGGGTGACACGCTGAGCATTGCGGTCGGTCACACGCCCAAGGCCGTCGCGATCGCGCGGGGTAAGCTGTTCGTCGTCAATGCCAATCTGGTAGAATGTCCTCCCCCCGACGGCTGGTGTCCCGCCGGGGAGAGCTGGGTTACCGTGGTCGATCCCATCACCAATACACGGGCCGCCCCGGGTGATTCGATTGCTCTCCCTGGTCCCGGTCACGCCCGCTACGCGACCATCGGGGCCGACGGACGGCTCTACGTCATACAGATGGGCGGCCCCGCGTCGCCCGAGGGCCGGCTCTCCATCGTGGATCCGGTCCTGCGCGCCGAAGTGGGGAATTTCGGCGGTTTCGGAGAAGCGCCCGGTCCCATTGCGGCGGATGCCGGCGAACGCATCATGGTGAGCTCGCGCACCGAGGGGCTGATGGAGTTCAATACCCGCACCCGAACCCTGATTCGCGGGGCAGGTAACGGCCTCCCGCTGAGCGAGAATGTCGGCGTGGCGATCGATACCCGGAATCAGATTTACGGCATCGAAGCCGGACACTGCGGCGGCGGTCTCCCCGGCCGGGCTCGGGTGTTCCGGCAGGACCTCACCGAAATCCGGCCCATCACACTGGGCCCCTGCGCCGGCGTCGCCACTACCGCCTTGATTCCGCCGGAGACCCTGCTCGAGGCGACCTGACCTCCGTGGCTGCCCTGCAGTCCGAAGCGATCGTGCTCTCCGCCATCCGCTATGGTGAAACGTCGAAGATCGTCCGGCTTGCCACCCGGGATCGCGGCATCGTCAGCGCCATCGCGAAAGGGGCGCTGCGGCCCCGCAGCCGGTTCGGCGCCGCGCTGCAACTGCTGAGCCGGGGCACCGCGCAGTACCTGCCTCCCCGACACGGCGAGCTGCACACGCTCACCGCCTTCGATCTCCAGCATCTGCCCCTCGCGGTCGGTGCCGCCCTGGAGCGCTTTGCGGCCGCGATCGCCATGGCGGAGCTGGTCCAGCGGGTCGGCTCGGCCGATCCTCACCCCGAGATCTTCGACGCGCTGGATCAGGCCATTCGGGAGCTGGAACACGCCTCACCCGAAGCCGCCGAGGTGCTCGGCCTCAAGTGGCTCTGGTCCATCGTGTGCCTGCTGGGGTTCGAGCCCGCGCTCGCCGGCTGCGCGCTGGATGGCACGCTGATCCCCAACGGCGTTCCAATGGCGTTCAGCGTGTCGGAGGGCGGCGCGCTCTGCCCCGACTGCGCCCGATCCCGGGCCGCCAACTGGCTGCCGGCCGAAGACCGCGCCGATCTCACCGTACTGCTCGACCCGGACGCGGCGCTCCCCCGGCTCGATCCCCGTCACGCCACCGCCCACCGGCGCCTGCTGGCTCGTTTCATTCACCACCAGGTGGCCGAAGGGGCCAACCTCCCGGCCCTCGACTTCTGGTTGCGGGAACCCTGGGGGCAAGGGTGATCATCGGCACCGCGGGGCATATCGATCACGGCAAGTCCACCCTGGTCGCCGCCCTGACCGGTCGCAGCATGGATCGGCTGGCGGAGGAACGGCGGCGCGGGATCACCATCGAGCTCAATTTTGCGCCGCTCGAGCTGGAGGGGCTGGCGCCGATCGGCATCGTCGACGTGCCGGGTCACGAGGACTTCGTCCGCACCATGGTGGCGGGAGCCACCGGGATCGATCTGGTGCTGCTGGTCGTGGACGCGGTGGAAGGGATTCGGCCCCAGACGCTGGAACATCTCGCCATCGTCGAACAGTTGGGCATCCCGCGCGGAATTCCGGTCATCACCAAGATCGACCTGGCCGAGCCGGACTGGGTCGACCTGGTCGCCGGGGACCTGGTTGATCGCCTGGAGCAATCCAGCGTCGACTTTCGCCCGCCCATTCGCGTGTCGCCGGTCACGGGCGAAGGAATGGATGCGTTGCGAGACAAACTCCGCAGCGCCGCTACTTCTGCCCTCGCTATTGGGCATTCGGCACTCTCTGATCTGTTCCGGCTTCCCATCGATCGCGCCTTCGCCATCGCGGGCACCGGACCGGTGGTGACCGGCACACTGTGGAGCGGCTCGGTGCGGGTGGGCGACCAGGTGCGGATCGAGCCGGGGTCGCTTCGAGCCCGGGTGCGCTCGGTAGAGTCATTCGGCCGCGCGGTGGACGCCGCGGTCCCGGGCTCCCGGACCGCGGTCGGGCTGAGCGGGGTGGAAGTGGGGGCGCTGCGCCGGGGTCAGGTCCTGTTAGGCACGGGCGAGTGGCAGCCCACCACGGTGTTCGATGCCTCCATTGCCCTCCTGGGAGGCGCGCCCCGGCCGCTCATTACCCGAGCCCGGGTCCGGGTGCATCACGGTACCGCCGAGGCCATCGCGCGGGTCTATCCGCGGCAGCCGATCGAACCCGGTCGAAGCGGCCCTGCGCGAGTGGTTCCGGAGACCCCACTGGTGGTCCGGGGCGGCGACCGCTTCGTGATTCGCAGCTACAGCCCGGTCACCACCATCGGCGGCGGCTGGATCGCCGATCCGGAGCCGCCCCGGAAGGCTCCCTGGCCCGAGGATCTGACTGCGCACCAGCCGGCAGCCCGGCTCCGGGCCCTGCTGACGCGTCGTCCCGCCGGGGTCGAGGTCGAGGCCATCGCTCGGTTGCTGGGCGCCGGGGCGTCCGCCGTCGTCTCCAGCACTCCCGGCGTGACCCGCACCCTCGGGCGCCTGCTGCTTCAGCAGCGGGTGGAAGACGCCCGCCAGACCGTCCTGACCGACCTGGCGGAGTTCCACCGGCGGGATCCGGTCGCAACCGGCAAGTCACTCGAGACCCTGCGAAGCGGGCTGGGCACGCTCTCCTGGCTAACAGACAATCTCCTCCGGGAGCTGGTACTGGAGGAAAAGGTGCGCGTGGTGGCTGGACGGGCCGCCCTCGCCGGACACCAGCCGGCCTCAGCGGGTGGTGAGGGCGAGGTGGATCAGGTGGTTGCCGCGGTGCGGGCCGCGGGGTTGGAGGGGCCCACCCGGTCCGAGCTGGCGGGGTTGCTTCACCTCAAGGACCTGCCAGGCGCCATTCGAATGGCCGTGGGGCGGGGCCTGATCGAGTCAGTCGAGCGAGACCGGTACGTCTCCCTTGAGGCGGTAGGCAAGCTGGAAGAGGTGCTCCG
>DASWKS010000240.1:0-3809 GCA_036396495.1 Gemmatimonadales bacterium | reverse complement strand
TGCTCACGCTGCTGCTCTTCTTCGGCGTCGGCATGGCCGTCAAGGCCGAGGTGGCCCGCGGCGCCCTCGCGCCGCTCCGGACTCCCGACGACGCCACTCCGGTCTTTCTGCTGCGATACACCCCCCTGTTTCTCGCGGCGCTGGTCTTTTCCGGGGTCGCGGCGGCCGTGATGAGCACGGTGAATTCCTTCATGAATATCGGCGCGGCGGCCGTCACCCACGACCTGCCGACCGCGTTCGGATGGCGTCGCGGGAACCAGCTGCGGCGGGGACGGATCGCGACGGTGGTCCTGTCGGTCGCTGCCGCGGGCCTGGCCCAGGTGTCGGGCCAGCTGGTGGCGTTCCTGGGGGTGTTCGGCTGGGGTCTCTTCGCCACCACGCTGGTCCCCGCGCTGGCGATCGGTCTCAATTGGCGCGGCGCCACCCGAGCCGGCGCGATCGCGTCCATTGCGACCGGTCTGGTGCTCACACTCCTGTTCGAGACCCTCGCCTGGTTCAAGCTCTACTCGTTCCCCACCGGCGTGACCGTGTCGGGTCTCTCGCTGGTGGTCTCGCTGCTGACGTTCTTCGCCGTGTCCTGGCTTACCCGCCGGCGGGCTCCGGCGGAGCTGGACGACGACATCCGCCTGGTGATGGAGGTCTGATGCGTTTCGACGAGCTGAGCCTGGGGCAGACCGCAACCATCCGCAAGACGATCACCCAGGCGGACATCGAGGTCTTCGCCGGCCTCACCGGCGACTTCAATCCGATCCATATGGATGCCCAGTACGCGGGACGGACTCGCTTCGGAGGCCGGATCGCCCACGGCATGCTGACGGCCGGCCTGGTCTCCCAGGTCCTGGGCATGCGGCTGCCGGGGACCGGCGCCGTCTACCTGAGCCAGACCCTGCGATTCAAGGCACCGGTCCGCGCCGGCGACACCATCGAGGCGCGGGCTGAAGTGCTGGAGCTCATGCCGGAGAAACGGCGAGTCCGCCTCCGGACCCTCTGCGTCAACCAGTCAGGCGACACCGTGCTGGACGGCGAAGCGCTGATGCTGGTGGACGACGTTCCCACGCTTTCCTAGGAGAATCCTTCGATGGTCCACGCAATCTGGTTGTACGCCCGGGCCGGCCTCCGGCTGGCGGGGATGGCCCTGATGCTGCCGACCTGGGCTCTGGCCCAAACCGGCCGGATCTCCGGCACGGTGAGCGGACCGGCGCGGGCGCCGCTGGCCGGCGCCATCGTAACCGTGACCGAGGCGAATCGGGAAGCGACCAGCGCCTCCGACGGCCGCTATACGATCGAAGGCCTGCGGGCCGGAACCTATTCCGTCCTGGTGCGACGCATCGGCAGCCGGCCCCAGACGCTCTCGGGCATCGTGGTCCGCGCCGGTGAGAGCACCCCGCTGGACGTGACCCTGGACGACATGCCGCAACAGCTGTCCGGCATCGTCGTGTCCGCGTCGCGCCGGGTGGAGAAGATCACCGACGCTCCCGCCACCATTTCCCGTCTCGACGCGGAGATCATCGGGAGCACGCCGGGGTACGGAATCACGAACGTGCTCAAGGAAGTGAAGGGCATCGATTACGTCCAGGTCGGGATGACGGTGGCCGGGATCAATGCCCGCGGCTTCAATTCGTCCTTCAACAACCGCATGCTGCAGATGGAGGACGGACGCATCAGCGTGCTGGCCGAGAGCGGCCTGCCCATCGGCAATTTCACGCCGACGCCCAAGATCGATCTGGCCGCGGTCGAGGTCATCGTGGGACCGGGTGCGGCGCTGTATGGGCCCGATGCCTCCAACGGCGTCGTGACGGCGGAGACCAAGGACCCGGCCCAGTATCCCGGGACCACGGTGGATCTCTCGTTCGGCAACCGCAGCTTCTTCGACGCCCAGGCGCGCTACGCCGCCCAGCGGGGCAACTGGGCCTACAAGATCGCGGGCGAGTACCTGACCGCCAACGAGTTCGAGAACCGGCTCAATTACGGCGGAGTGACCGGAACCCTGCCGAACCGGACCCCCGAGCAGGGCATCAACTGGACCGCACAGTCGTGGCGGACCAGCGGCGCCCTGGGGTATTACTCGGGCGCCAATCGCTTCCTGGTGAGCGCCGGCTATTCCAGCAATGACGGCGTGGGCATCACCAACGTGGGCCGGAACCAGCTCGAGAATTACAGCTACAACTTCGTGCAGGCCAAGTACACCACGCCGCGGCTGTACTTCAACGCTTACCGGACCGGCTCCAGGACCGGCGACACCTACGCCATCAACGCCTTTTCCCAGAACCGGGTGACCCAGCCGGCGAGCGTGTCGGATGACTCGGTGAAACATCTTTCGGACTTCCCCGGCTCCGGGACCACCTACGCCGGCGAGGCCCAGCACAACTTCAACCTCATTCCTCTGCTCAACACTCGGGTGGTGTGGGGCGGGCAGCTGCGCCAGGATCTGATCTCGTCCAAGCGCCAGTGGCTGGACGATCGACTCACCGGCGAAGACATCGCGGTGACCCAGTATGGAGTCTACGGTCAGACCGAGACGCCCCTGGGCCGGATGTTCCGGGTGGTGCTGGCGGCCCGGTTCGACAAGCACGAAGACTACGAGTCCCAGTTCAGCCCCAAGGCGGCCGTGCTGTTCACGCCGGTAGCTGACAACACGTTCCGGCTGTCCTACGGCAAGGCGTACAAATCACCCAGCACGCTTCAAACCCACTTCTCGGCCGCCGATTTCGCGGTCCTCGCTCCCACGCTGGGCCTGGGCGTGTTCGGCAACCGGGAAGGCTTTACGGTCAGGAACGCCGCGGGGACCGTGCTGGCGACCTATGACCCCCTGGTCCCCGAGACCAACACGACCTGGGAGCTGGGTTACAAGGGCATCATCGCCGACCGGCTCTACCTGGACGTCACCGGCTATCGGGGAACCTACGAGAACTTCCTGAGCCCCCTCATCACCATCGCCAATCCGCTGGCCAATCAGTTCGCCTACGATGCGGCCGGGAACAAGATCGTCGGGCCCACCGGACGCGAGCAGATCGTGCTCACGTATCTCCAGGTGCCCGAGAAGGCGGATCTGACCGGGCTGGACCTGGGCCTCCGCTTCTTCTTCACCGATCACATCGCATTGGGGGGCACCTACAGCAGCGTGAGCTTCGACGCGCCCGATACTACGGGGGCCACCACGGCGCTGAAGGAAGCCACGGCGCTCAACACCTCGCCCGAGAAGTGGACCCTGGGGCTGAATTTCACCAACCTGCCCACCAACCTCTCGTTCGGCGCCGGCATGCGCAAAGTGGTGGGGTACTTCTTTCGCTCCGGAATCAACGTGGGCGAGATCCCGGGCTTCACCTCCCTCGATGTCCATGCGTCGTACTATCTCCCCAAGCCCCGAATCACGCTCAGCGCCGCGGTGAACAACTTCTACGGCTGCTCCCGGGGGCGATACACCCTGGCGGACAACCCGACGACCCAGGCGCCGCCCGGCACGCTGGACCGGGAGAACCAGTGCGGGTTCGGGCAGAAACACATGGAAATGGTCAACGCGCCCGAGATCGGCCCGATGGCGTTCTTCGGGGTGAGGTATCATTACTGAATTCGGAATGCAGAGTGCAGAGTGCAGAATTCAGAAGGATGCGACCCATGCTGAACCCTTCTGCACTCTGCGGTCTGCACTCTGCATTCTGCATTCTCTTTCCCACAATGGGCCAATTCCTCCCTGATACCTCGTTCACGGAGCACGTGATCGAGACGCCCCTCGGCCGGCGGCGCTACCGCCTGTTCGTACCCGGGCGGGTCGGCGGCGGCGACCCGCTGCCGCTGCTGGTCGTGCTCCA
>DASWKS010000239.1:0-5190 GCA_036396495.1 Gemmatimonadales bacterium | reverse complement strand
CGATCTTGCCGACTTCGATGGTGCCCAGCGCGTCGGCCACACCGGCCAGCTCCGCCGGCCGCTGGGTCAGCGCCTCGAGCGCCACCCGCACCGGCAGCCCCGCCGAAACCACCTTGCGGACATTGGTGAGCAGCTCCGAGGGACGGCCACCCGAGGAGAGCGCGAATCGGATCCCGGCCTGGTGCAGGGCCGCCGCGTTGCCTTCGATCAGCTGGCGGGCCTCCCGGTCGGCCGCGGCACTGTCACCTGGAGTCCGGTTGAGCCCGGCGCGGAAGCGCCAGCCGGTGACCTCGGTCGGCCGGGGAAAGTCGAGCGAGACCACCGTGCCGATGCCGCGCAGCGCGTCGACCGCCCGCCAACCTTCGGTGGCGCCCACCACCGTGAGCTTGAGCCCGTGTTCCCGGCCCAGCCGCGCCGCCCGCCGGATCTCGTTCTCGTTCCTGGCGTCGACGAAGACCGGTTGCTGCCCCCGCGCCGCGGGGACCAGAGCTTCCAGCCGGGCGTCATGCTCGGGCCGGGTCAGGCCCCGCGGGCTGCTGCGCCAGCGATCGATCAGGATGCCGTAGCGTTTGGCGTCAAACAGCATCTGACGCTGGGTGGCGATAACCCCGAGCAGCGACCCGGGGTATACCCCCCCGCCGACGCCCTGGTATCCCACATGCTGGGCCACGGGCGAGCGGATGGCGGAAGTTCCGGTGGCGGAGTCGCGGGCCGGCAACAGGGCCGACTGGCCCCGGAACAAACCGCGCGACCGCGCCACCAGCACCGCGGTGATGCCGCTGCCGCGCAGCGACCGGGCATCGCTAGGAGAAAGCCGGACCAGCTCAGCCACCAGGTTGTCGGGCTCGAGCCCGGAGGGAGAAGTCGCCTGCCCGGCGCCGCCCGGGGTCGTGCTGGGCGGGATGGCGGGCAGGCCGGCCGAGGAAATCAGATCGATGAGCCCGGGTGACACGGTGCGGCCGCTCAGATCGAGCACCCGGGCATCGGGCGGCACCGTGACCGCAGCGCCCACCGCGGTGATGAGCCCATCCCGAATGACGATGGTGCCGCGCTCGATCAGGCCGCGGCTGACCGTCTCGATCCGGGCGTTAGTCAACGCCCAGGGACCTTGCTGGGCCGGAACCCGGGTCGCGCCGGTGAGGGCCATTCCGACTGCCAGAAGGGCGAGTGCCGGCCTGCTGCGTCGTCTCATGCGTGATCTCCAGCAAGAATGTTCCGCGGATCGGGAATCTAGTGCCGGGACGAAACCCAGGATACAATCGTGGGAGATCCATGACGCTTCCATCGCGCCCGCCCCCGCCCGCCCCGCCCGATCGGGTGAGCCACGCCTACGAGGAAATCCGCGACCTCATTGTGCGAGGCCGTCTCGCTCCCGGCACGCGGATTCACGAGACCGAAGCGGCGCTCCGGCTGGGGTCGAGCCGGACCCCGGTGCGCGCCGCCCTGCAACGGCTGCAGCAGGAAGGGTACGTCACCGGCGCCACCCCGGGGCGGCGGGCCCGCCCCACCGTGACGCCGCTGACCCTGGACGATGCCCGGGAGCTCTTCAGTATCGTGGGCGACGTCGAGGGCCTGGCCGCCGAACGCGCCGCCGAGTTGCCGGGGCCGGCTCGCCGGGCCCTGGCCCGCCGGCTCACCCGCATCAATGAAGACTACCTGCGGGCCGCGTCGGGCAGGCGTCCCGAACCCGACCGGCTCTTCTGGCTCGATACCGTGTTCCATCGCACCTACGTGGAAGCCGGGGCGGGTTCCCGGCTGCTGGCGTTGCACGACGCCATAAAACCCCAGGTCGAGCGCTACGTACGGGTATATCAGACCGCATTGTTGGAGGCGATTCAGACCTCGGTGCGGGAGCATCGGGTCATCGTGGAGAAGATCGAGACCGGCCCCCCGGAGGCCGCCCATCTGGCGGTGCGGGCCAACTGGCGCAACGCGGCGGACCGGATGCGGGCGGTGATCGGTTCCAGAGGTGAAACGGGCGCCTGGTAAGGGTTTCTCAGCCTGACCGGCTGCTTGCGGGGCCCCAAAACGCGCATTACCATACGAACGATTGGATGCAATCAAGTATTCATCCATGTGTGCAAGCGTCGGTCCAAACGGGTTCAGTCCTGCCTCATGTTCACGGAGCACGCTATGAGACTCACCAAGGTCGTGGGCCTGGGCGGCGTCTTTCTCGCCGCGCTCTCCCTGCAGGCCGTAGCTCAGGAAGTGGCTGGTACCGTGGTGGACTCCCGAACCGGACGACCCCTGGACCGGGTGCAGGTCGTGGCCGAAGGCGGCAGCGGCGCCCGGACCGACAGCCGGGGCCGGTTCCGCATCACCGGACTGACCGGGGCCCAGGTCACGCTCAATGTGGCCCTGATCGGCTACCGCCCCGTGGTGCAGACCGCCCGGGTCGGTGACACCGAACTGACCATCCGGCTGACCGAGATGGCCGTGAATCTGGGTGAGATCGTCGTCACCGGGACGGTGGCGGGCGCCGAGAAGCGCACCGTGGGGAATTCGGTGACCACGGTACGGGCGGCGGAGGTGCAGGACCTGGCCCCCGCGCCCGACATGTCCAACCTCATCAACAGCCGGGCCCCCGGCGTGGTGGTCATCCCGGGCACCGGTCAGGTGGGCGCCGCCCCCCGCATCCGGATCCGGGGCGTCAACAGCTTCTCGCTCTCGGACCAGCCGCTGATCTATATCGACGGCGTGCGGGTGGCCAACGACGTCTCGACCGGGATCGTGGTGCAGGCCTTCGGTTCCGGCATCGGCGGCCGGCTCAACGATATCGATCCGGACCAGATCGAGAGCATCGAGATCATCAAGGGACCCGCCGCCGCCACGCTCTACGGTACCGAGGCCGCCAACGGCGTCATCCAGATCCTCACCAAGCGGGGCAAGGTGGCCGACCGGCCCGAGATCAAGCTCGGGATCCGGGTGGGCGGGCAATGGTTCATGAACCCCGAAGGCCGGATCGTCCAGCCCATCAACCGGGTGAACGGCGAGCTGGTGAGCTGGAATCCGGTGGCGCAGGAAGAAGCGCTCGGCAACAAGCTGTTCCGGACCGGCTTCGGCCAGGGGTACACCCTGAGCATCGCCGGCGGGACGCCGCTGTTCAACTACTATGCCGGCAGCACCTGGGATCGGGACAAGGGCATCGAGCCCACTAACGAGCAGAAGCGCTTCACCACCAACCTCCACCTGGCCATCACGCCCTCGTCCAAGTACGACATCGCCACCTCGCTCGGCATTGTCCGGAACGACATCAACCAGGCCTTCGAAGCCGGGGCGGGTGGCATCTGGTTTTCCACCATCTTCGGTGATCCGGCCCAGGTCAACACCCCGACCCGCGGCTTCATCTTCGGGCCGCCCGAGTATCAGTGGGGCGCGCGCCAGGCCAATCAGCTGGTGAATCGCTACACCGGCAGCATCCAGATCAATCACCGCCCCAACACCGTCTTCAATCACCGCCTGGTCCTGGGGCTGGACCAGACCGAAGAGGGAAGCGAGCAGCTCAACAACTTCCTTCCGCCGGAGTATGTGCAATTCAATCCCGGGGTCGCGGCGCTCGGCGGCGCCTTCTCCCAGCGGCGCGACATCCAGTACACCACGGTGGATTACTCGGGCAGCGCCAAGTTGAACCTGAGCAGCAGTTGGCGATCGACCACCTCGGTGGGTGGCCAGCTCTACCGCCGCCGCACCGATCTCGTGTTTGCCAATGGCTCCCAGTTCCCGGCCCCGGGGCTCGAGACCGTCGCGGCGACGGCGGTGCGGGTCGGGTCCCATGACTTCGTGGAGAACACCACCATCGGCGTGTTCGGCCAGCAGCAGATGGGCTACAAGGACCGGCTGTATCTGACGGCGGCGGCGCGGATTGACAACAACAGCGCCTTCGGCGAGAACTTCGACTTCGTGGTCTACCCCAAAGTGAGCGGCGCCTACGTGGTGAAGGAAGGCGGCGAAGGCAATGTCAACGCGCTACGGCTGCGGGCGGCCTACGGCCAGTCGGGCCAGCAGCCCGAAGCGTTCGCCGCTCTCCGGAGCTTCCAGCCGGTCACCGGCGGCGACGGCGGCGCGGCGGTAATCCCGCAGTTTGTCGGGAACCCCGATCTCAAGCCGGAGCGGAGCACCGAGCTCGAAATCGGGTTCGATGGGGGCTTCCTCAATGACCGGCTAGCCGCCGATTTCACTTTCTATTATCAGCGGACCCGCGACGCCATCCTGCTGCAGAACATCGCGCCATCGGCGGGATTCCCCGGGAACCAGTTCATCAACATCGGGGCCATCCGGAACGTCGGGTTCGAGCTGCAGCTCACCGGGACCCC
This sequence comes from Gemmatimonadales bacterium, assembly GCA_036396495.1. Taxonomy (GTDB): domain Bacteria; phylum Gemmatimonadota; class Gemmatimonadetes; order Gemmatimonadales; family GWC2-71-9; genus SZUA-320. The sequence continues at coordinate 877 of DASWKS010000239.1, read as the reverse complement.
GATCCGGAAGGACAACACCGACCTCCAGCTCAACTTCTCGGTCTCGCGCAACGCCAATGAGGTGGATGACCTGGGAGAAGGGGTGACGGAGCTCAACAGAGTGACCGGTCCCAAGGTCGGCTTCCCGGTCGACGCGATCTTCCGCCGCAAGGTGATCCAGGCCGAGCTCGACGCCAACGGCCGCGCCATCAACGTACTGTGCGACGACGGCAACGGGGGCGGCGTGGCCTGTACCTCGGCGCCGGGTGTGTTCCTCGGCGTGTGGGATCCCCGCTATGAGGGCTCGTTCAGCGCCAACCTGACGCTGTGGAAGCGGCTCCGGTTGTACGGTTTGGTGGACTTCAAGCTCGGCAACAAGCACTTCGACAACAACCGGCGGGCGCTCTGCCAGGTCTTCCTGCGCTGCGACGAGAACTTCAACCCCTCCAACTACGATCCGCTCATCATCGCGGAGCTGCAGTCCAACAACGTGGCTCAGTCCTGGATCATCAACGACGCCGGGTTCGCCAAGCTGCGCGAGCTGGCGGCCCAGTACCAGCTGCCCCGGAGTGTGGCCGGCTTCCTGGGCGGGCGGGACGTGACGCTCGGATTGTCGGCCCGGAACCTCCACACCTGGACCGATTGGACGGGCCTTGATCCCGAGGCGTATTTCGTCACCCAGCTTTTCACCCGGTTGGAGCAGGACAACACCCCCCAGCTGGCATCGGTCATGTTCAACGTCAACATCACCTTCTGAGGCGGCCATGCACAGGACGAAAGTCATCGTGACGCTCCTGCTCGCGGCGGTCCTCGCGGGCTGCAGTGGATTGCTGGAACAAACCGCGCCGAGCCGGGTACAGGAAGAAACCTTGCTCACTCCCTCTAACGCCAAGCTGCT
>DASWKS010000238.1:0-10362 GCA_036396495.1 Gemmatimonadales bacterium | reverse complement strand
GGGAATTTCGACCGTGATGTTCTGGAGGTTGTGTTCGCGAGCCCCGCGGACGATCAGGCTTTCCTGAGCCATAGCCCGGGGAACGTAGGCGGAAACCGGCCCGGATGGTAGTGAGCGCTCTCTACCACTGCCCGGCGCCTCCGCCTACCCTTCTCCGCGATGCGAATGTTCAACCGGCGAGCCGGCCATGGCATGGACGACGCCGCGCTGGGTTTCGATCCGCCCGCGCTGGAGGGCGATCTGCGCGACCCGGGTCCGGACGAAGGTCCCGCGCTCCGGCCCTTTACCGTCGACATGCCCGGCCCCAAGCCCTCGCTGCCCGAGCCCCTGGTCGACGAGCCGGAGCCGGTCCGGGTCCTCAACCGGGTCCATGATCTGGAGCAGCTGGGCCGACGGCTGGATGCCATTCAGGTGCTGCGGCAGGCGGTGCAGGATGCCCCAGCGGAAGTCGACCTGCTGCTCCACCTGGCGCGACTGCTCGAGGCCGCCGGCGAGGGGGAGGAAGCGCTGGAGACCCTGGACGCCGGCCTCCAGGCCACCGGCGGGGCGGTGGCGCTCCGGGTGCAACGGGGAGCGTTTCTGGGCCGGCTGGGACGTTACACCGAGGCTGAAGCCGATCTCCGTACAGCGATCGGGACCGCGCCCGACGGGCTCGACGCCCTCCTGCACCTGGGCCTAAGCTACCTTCGGCGGGGCAAACAGTCGGATGCCATCCCGTTGCTGCAGCGGGCCGCCGAACTGGCTCCGGACCATCCCGAGACGGTCTTCCTGCTGGGGGAGGCCTGGTATCACGCCGGCCAGCTGGAGCGGGCCGAGCGGACGTTATTGCGGGCAACCGAACTCGCCCCCAACGATTCGCGGGCATACAAACTGCTGGGACGTCTCCTGGACCGAATCGGACGGACAGAGGAGGCCATGGTCATGCATCGGAAAGCCCGCGAAGCCGGAATGTCATGACCCGGCGGGCGGTTGGCACGGTTATTGTCGGCTCCTGGATGGTCTGCATGACCTGGCTGGTGATTCGCCAGATCAGCCGGCCCCCGGAAGCGTTCCTGGAGGCAGCCGCGGCTCGGCTGGCCCCAAGCGCTGCATTCTACCAGATCCTCCTGAACGGCGTGCCGATGGGCAACGCCGGGATAACCCTCGACACGGTCTTCACCGGGTATCGCGTCACCGAAGTCTGGAGCATGGACCTGGCGGGCCCCACCCGTTCCCATCGGCATGTCTACCGGAGTGACGCGGAATTGTCACGCTCCCTCAAGCTGCAAACGCAGGTCGTGAACCTGAGCGAGGCCGGTGTCCCCCGGATTCTCGAACTCCAGCAGGGCGACAGCCTTGTGACGCTGGAGGAGCGACGGCCGGGCGGCCAGTCCGAGGCCGCCCAGCTGGGCGGCCGGTCGATCACCATTGCTGCCGGGCTGGTGTTCCGGCTGGCGGCGGAAAAGCGGCTGGAGCGGGGCGCCAGCGTGTCTCGGACGGTGGCGCTGCCTATGATGAAACGAAGCGAGGTGCAGTCAGCCCGGGTGATAGGAGATGCCGTCATGGCGGTGTCGGACAGCGCGGTGTGGGACTCCACCCGGAGCGATTGGGTGGCGGTACCGGCCCCCGGCGTCACTGCGTGGCAGGTGGAGCGCACCTGGGGTGGGATGCCCATGATCGAATGGGTCGATGCACAAGGACGGCTGCTGCAACGCTCCTGGGCCTTCGGCCTCACCCTGGAGCGCTCACCGTTCGAGGTGAATTACAACAGGTACCAGGCTGCCCTTCGGGGGGGCCGGATCTCGCTGCCCCAGACGATCACCGGGGCGCGGGCTCGCACGAGCTTCGCCGGCGCGCCCGATACCACGATCCGCGAGCTGGTGATCCACGTGGCGCGATTGGACGGCCCGGCATGGCCGGGATCGAGCCAGGTCTTCCAGGGCGGCCGCCAAGCGGTTTCGCACGACACGGTGACGGTCCGGCGACGGGGAAAACCGATTCCGGGCTCTACCCAGCCCGATCAGGCGCTGATGCAGGCAACCGGCAACCGCTCGGCGGGCGAGGCCTACGCCCGCGCGCTGGCCGCGATGCCGGAGGGGAGCGACACGCTCGCCCATCTAGTACAGTGGGTCTCCCATTCGGTCCGCCTGGTTGACGATTCGAGCACCACCAGCGTTCAGAACGTGGCCGCCACACGGATGGGTGGGGCTCGCGGAAAGGTGGCTCTATTGGTCGAGTTCGCACGGTTGGCGGGAAAGCCGGCCAGACCGGTCATCGGGGTGGACGCCGGCCGGCCGGAGCTGCCCTCCCACATCTGGGCCGAAGTCTGGGAGGCCGACCAGTGGATCGCGGTCGATCCGGTCTACGGACACGTGCCGGCCGCAGCGTCACTGCTGCGGGTGTCGGAAGGCCCCGATTCACGGCCACTCGCTCTGGTTCCCCTGGTGGCTTCCCTTCGCACCACGATCCTGGCGGTCCGGCGATGATCCGACTGACCGATCTCACCAAGCGGTACGGCTCGTTCACCGCGGTGGACGGGCTGTCGCTCGAGATTCCGGCGGGGACCATGTTCGGGTTTCTGGGTCCCAACGGCGCCGGCAAGACCACCACACTCCGGATGATCGCCGGGATTCTCAAGCCGACGTCCGGTGTGGTGGAGATCGGCGGCGAGGATATTCAGCGCAATCCGGTCGGCGCCAAGGCCCGGCTGGGCTACATCCCGGATCGTCCCTTCGTCTACGACAAGCTCACCGGGGCCGAGTTCCTGCGGTTCACCGCCGCGCTCTTCGGCCAGGAAGGTCCGCCGGTCGAGAATCGCATCAACGAGTTGCTGGAGCTCTTCGAGCTGACGCCCTGGAAGGATGAGCTGACCGAGTCCTACAGCCATGGGATGCGCCAGAAGCTGATCATCTCGAGCGCCCTGGTACACCGGCCGGAAGTGATCGTGGTGGACGAGCCGATGGTAGGGCTCGATCCCCGCAGCGGCCGCCTGCTCAAGGACCTGTTCCGCCGGTTTGTGGAGCGGGGAGGAACCGTCCTCATGAGCACCCACACGCTCGAGATCGCCGAAGGCATGTGCGACCGGATCGCGATCGTGCGGGGCGGCAAACTGCTGGCCGCCGGCACCATGGCCCAGCTCCGGGAGCAACATGCCGCCGGCGATGCGACCCTGGAGGAGCTGTTCCTCAAGCTCACCGGCGGGCTCTCGGAGCGCGAGCTCAGTGACCTCTTCGCCGCTTGATCTCCCGGCGGTGCCGGTCCCGGTACCCCGGGTCGGACGGCAACCGCACCTCTGGACCGTACTCACGCCCCAGTGGCGGAGCGTGCTGGCCCGGCTGCGGCAGAACCGGAGCCCGGGCCGGACCCTGCTCTTTGCCGTCATTGGCCTGGGCTTCTGGTCCGCGGTGTTCGGGATCAGCTTTCGAGTGCTCCGCTATTTCCGGGGCGTGGAAGAAATCGGCAGTCTGCTCGCCGGGAAAATGCTGGCGATGACGTTGATGGCCTTCGGCGGCATTCTGCTGCTCTCGAATCTGGTGACCGCGCTCTCCACGTTCTTCCTGGCCAAGGATCTCGACATGATGGTGTCGGCGCCGGTCGACTGGCTCCGCTTCTATCTCGCCAAGCTTTGCGAGACCATGATCCACTCGTCGTGGATGGTGGTGCTGCTCGCCTTCCCGCTGCTCACGGCGTACGGCATCGTGTATCGCGGCGGTCCGCTGTTCCCGTTCGTGGCGCTGTCGGCCCTGGCGCCGTTTCTGTTGCTGCCGTCGGTGGTCGGAGTGGCCGCCACCCTGCTCCTCGTCAACATCTTCCCGGCACGACGCACCCGGGACGTGCTGAGCCTGGTGGCCGCCGGGGCGGTGGCCGGCGTGGTCCTGCTGCTCCGGCTGATGCAGCCGGAGCAGCTGGCGCGGCCGGAAGGCTTCCAGAACCTGATCGAATTCATCGCCGTGCTGCAGACCCCCTCCAGTGCGTTCCTGCCCAGCGAATGGTCGGCCCAGGTCATCATGAACTGGCTGCTCCGGGTGTCGGACCCGCTGCCGATCGCGCTCCTGTGGACCACGGCCGGCGCGCTGGTGGTGTTCGGAGCGCTGCTGCATCTCCGGCTGTACCCGACCGGCTACTCCAAGGCGCAGGAAGGCGCCAACTCGTACCTCCGCGGACGGGGGTGGGACCGGATCGTCCGCGGCACGCTGGGCTGGCTGCCGGTGACCCGTCGAGAATTCCTGCTCAAGGACCTGAAGTTGTTCTTTCGGGACACGACCCAGTGGAGCCAGCTGATTCTGCTGGCGGTGCTGCTGCTGGTCTACGTCTTCAACATCAGGGCCCTGCCCTTGTTCTCGGGCGAAAAGGTGCCCTTTACCCTGGTGACCCTGGTGGTCTTCCTGAACCAGGGGCTGGCCGGTTTCGTGCTCGCGGCCATCGCCGCCCGGTTCATCTTCCCGGCGGTTTCGCTGGAGGGACGCCAATTGTGGCTGCTCCGCTCCAGCCCGCTGGACCAGCGGACCCTGCTCTGGAGCAAGTACTGGATCGGGACGCTGCCCCTGCTGGTGCTGGCGCTGGTCATCACCGTCATCACCAACACCATCCTGCAGGCGTCGGCCTTCATGATGGCGGTGAGTATCGGCAGCACGATCTGCTTCACGGTGGCCGCCGCCGCGATGGCGCTCGCCATGGGGGTGTACTACCCCCAATTCGAGACCGAGAACGCGGCCCAGATTCCCACCAGTTTCGGCGGTCTGTTGTTCATGATGGCGAGCGTGACCCTGCTCGGGGCCGTTATCACGATCGAGGCCGCGCCGGTGGCTGCCTACCTGCGGGCCCGCCAGACCGGGGCTCCCTTTACCGCGACCCGGGACCTCCTGTTTGCGCTGGGACTGGTGCTCTTCCTCACGGGGGGCGCGGCGGTCGCGTCGATCCGCCTGGCGTTGCGACGGTTACAGGAGCTCGAGCTCTGAGCTTACCATCGTCGGAAGGGTCGGAAGGGTCGTAAGGGTCGGAAAAGACCGTACCGACCATTCCGACTTTCCGACTTTTCCGACTTTTCCGACCTTTCCGACTTTTCCGACCTTTTCCGACCAGTTCGACCCGCAGGCTTGCCCCCAGGTAGCATCGCAGATTTCAAAATCGCGTTCGCCCGATTTCGATGACGATCATCACCGTTTCAGCTCCCACCTTGGGACCTCCATTCCAAGGAGGGCACGATGCGGTCGGCATGGCGCGGGTTCGGGGTGCGCGGGTGTCTCGGGGCGGTAGTAGTACTGGCCGCATGTCGCGGCGCGCTGGTCGAACCGGTCGAGGGGCCGGTCACGGCGGAGACGGGTGACCCGCCGCTCCCCAAGCTGGTCCCGCCGATCATCGGGGGGTCGGACGCGGTGCGGCAGCAAGTGATCCGCTTTTTTGCACCGGTGATCTACCAGGATATCGAGGATCACTCGGAGCAGGATCTGCTCACCCGGATCACGTTCGACGGGAATTGGCGTGGGACGGACAACTGGGAGAATACCTATCTCTACCCCAAGCGGGCCTACGTCTACACCTCGCTGATCGAGGATACAAACCGGTATTTCCTGCACTATGGGCTCTTCTGGCCGCGGGACTGGTGCAGTGTGACCTGCACCCTGGGGCAGGATTTCCATGAGAACGACATGGAGGGATTGACCCTGGTGGTCGACAAGCGGTTCATCGCGTCGGGATGGCCCTATGGCCAAGTCATCACCATGGACACCCGCTCGCACAACGGGATCAGTCGCTATCGCAATTGCGACCTGGCGGGAGGCTATCCCACGTACGTGACGTTGCGAAACGGGGGGACGCCGCCCTGCATGCCGTTCACCTCGGCCTACGGCGCCACCACGCCCGCGCCCCGCCGGGCGGCGGTCTTCGTGAACGCGCAATCGCATGCGGTGCGGGCCTACAGCGCCGGGGACTACCCCTTCGCCGGCGGCGACGGCGTGATCTACTTCCCGACCGACGGAGCGGCTCAAGTCCCTGCGTCGACCAGTACGATCACCCAGGCCGGCTACCGGATCCAGTGGATGGACAGCACGGAGACGAATGCCTGGACGCTCTGGAGCCAGCGGCGGAATGCGATCGTGGGGACCGAGAACACCCTCTTCGAGTACGGTGGCGGTCTGGTGGGACCCCACGATGTGTACTATCAGAAATTCTTCGGGTGCAACGACAACTGTCCTTCGATCTTCAGCACCCGCGCCAAGGCCCCGTGGGGCATCGCTGCCTCCGGCAGCGAACGGGTCGGCGATTGGCACAATCACCCGGCCTATGCCTGGGCCAGGCAATACGCTCCGTCGGGAACCGGTGGCGGTTACTTCAACTATACCTGCCTGACCGAGTCGTGCCGCACCCAGAATGGATACGTTCATAACATCTATTGGAGCGATGCGCCCTGGGCCTCGGGTGGCTCCAGCGGAGGCGGCGGTCCAACCTGCGGCAGCTGCCCCAAGACCACCGCCGGCGCGGACGTCAAGGGACGGGGTGCGGAACAGCGCTGGGACTTCGATCAGCTGGGGGACGTGAGCCTGAGCGGCGATGCCTGGTTCAGCGTGGTGCAGCAGGTTGACGAGGATTGGGGCTATGCCGGTGGCCGTGCGAACGCACTCAGGATCCAGGGCCGGGGGGAGGTCTCACTGAGCTTCGAAACCCTGGTCGACCCGCAGGTGATCGACCGGGTGGTGGTGCGGGCTCGTCGGGTCAAGGGAACGCCGATCGGCGTGATCGCCCGGTGGGAGCACGCTGATCCGGGGGCGCAGGGGGACGATCAAGAATCTCCCCTGGAGCAGCAGTACGTGTCCGGCCGAAAGTGGGAGATGCTCCAGCTGGACCTGATCCGGAACACGGCCTGGAAGCGTCTGACGAAGGTGAAGCGATTCACCCTGGTTTTCTCGCTCGATGGCGGGCCGGCCGATACTATCGACCTGGATTTCGTGATCCTGGCGCCGTGAGACGCCGCATTTCAGACTTGGTTGAGTCCACAACCCTACTTTTTTGGCGAGATCACCATGGGAATGGTGCTGGTGGTTCGACGAGCCGCGTGCCTGGTTGGGGTGACCTTCGTCCTGGGGGCGGGGGGCGCCACCGCCCAGGACACTCCCCGGTTTGTGCCGTCCCTCGATTCGATCGGCCTGGGATGTTGCACCCTCCGGGTCCGGCAGAACGGGATGGTGGCGCAGGGGCGTTTCCAGGGAAGGCCGGACTCCGGAACGTTGCTTCTTAATCCGTGCAGAGGGTCGCTTTGCCCAGCCGCCACGGATCAATCCCGAGCCCTGACTCTGTTGCCGGGGGCGTTTGTTGAAATGCGTAGTGGCTCACACGCCGGCTTGGGGGCAATCATCGGGTCAGCCACAGGGGCGGGAATCCTCTGGGGACTGCTCCTGCTGGACGGGGACGACGTTGAGGTCAGCACGAGGGAGGTTGGCCTCATCGGGCTGGTCGGTGGGTTGAGCGGCGCGCTCATTGGAGTGGGTGTAGGTGCGTTGATCCCCCGGTGGGTTCCGGTCCGCCACTGACGGCCAGGGTCGCGACCCGGTGAAGCAACGTGTTTGGCTGAAACGGGTTAACTGCCGGATCCCGGGGTACCCTATTACTTGTGATAGTTGTGTCCGTGCCGAATCTTCCGATATTGTCGTCCGGGGGATGAAGGGACTTCGAGCCGGCTTAGGGTAGAGGGAGACGGGGATAGCACCGCGGATACCATCGGGGGATGGCGAGCGAAGCGAACGGGCCCGCGGCCCCGTTCTCCCACCGATATCAGTCAGGGTCTCATCCGCAGAAAGAGCCGCGTCCAATCGGGCGCGGCTCTGGTGTTGTTGGCGACCGAATGCCGACGCCAACCGTCCTGACTACACCTGCACCCCGCAAGCCGAGCAGAACCGGCTGCCTGGGTCCAGGGCTGCGTGGCACACCCGACAGTCCGCCCTGGACGCCACCGGGCCACCGCAGCTGGAACAGAACCTGGCATCCGGCTCGGGACGCAGCCCGCACGTGGGGCACAGCTGCACTGCAGCCGGGGCGCCGCCGGTCGACTGAAGCAGGTTTACTCGTTCGGCGATCAACGCTTCCACCACGTCCACGCTCGGCTCTTCCTCTCGCATCGCCACGACGGCTTCATTGGTGTACTTGGCCTTGAGCCCCTCGTAGTCCTGATCGGACAGCTTCCCGGTGGCCCGATCGAAGTCGATCTCCTTGAGAGCAATGAGTGCGATGCCTCGCCTGGTCTCCTCGGGATCGAGCGGCTCCAGGAATGCCGGGGCGGCGACTCCGGTCCGGAACAGGGGCGAAAGAATCATCCATAGGACCAGCCCGCCGAGGGCCAGGGCGGCGATGACTTCGGCGGCCATCAGTCGGCCACCTCAGACAGAGCCTGCTTCAAACGGTCCATCTCCTCCGGGCTGGGCCTCTCGGCCGGGGACGGCCCGGCCGCCGTCCCAGAACCGGTTGCCGCCGCTTCAACTATCCGATGCCGCCGCAGCAGGACCACGGCCAGCGCCGTAGCCGCGACGCTCACCAGCACACCCGGAACCAGGTAGCCCGCGAGGTTGAACCCCACCGGCCGGGGCGCCATCAGCACCCGCTCGCCGTATTTCTCGATGAAGGCCGTAATCACCTGTTCCGAGGTCTTGCCATCCCGCACCAGGTCCATGACTTCCCGGTGCATGGCCGGAGAATACTCGCAGGAGAAATCAGTGGTGCGGCAGGTGAAGACGTCGAGATTACAGGGACAGGTGCACTTGAGGCGGCGCTCGACCTCCTTGACCATTTCGCTGTTGTCGAGATCGCCCACGGGCAACCGCGACCTGCCGGCCGCGGACGGGTCCCGCAGGGGGTCGGCGTCGGACGGCGTCTGCCGGGGGAACACCAGAGCGGCCGCGCCCAGCCCGAGAAAGCGGCGCCGGTTCATCACGCTTCGGTCCCCACCAACCTGGCCTCGAAGCCGGCCTGGGCTTCGCTCCGGGCCGGCACCGGCACCGTCGCACGACCACCCGGCCACATGGCCAGCAGTCCCCCTATGACCAGAATCACGCCGCCGGCCCAGACCCACCACACCAGGGGATTGATGGTGATGGCGAAATTGGATTTCTCGGTCCCGGCGATGGAACCGGCGTACACCACGTAGAGATCTTCCCGCAGACCGCTCCGGATCCCGACTTCGGTCGAGGGTTGGAAGGTGTTCTCCCCCAGGCTGTTCATGTGCTGTCGCTTCTCGGAGGAAAGCCGGCCTTCCGGCTTGCCATCGCGCTGCACCTCCAGCGTCGCGGCGGACACGAAGCGGTTGAGGGTGCTGTACTGCGAGACGCCCAGGAAGGTGAATGTGTAGGTGTGGCCGAAGGGGCTCTTGAGCTGAGTGGTATCGCCGGGCGAGAGGGTCACCTCTTTGGTCACCTTGAAGGCCGACCCGGCGAAGGCCACGAAGAACACCAGGATTCCCACGTGCACCAGGTAGCCGCCGTAGCGTCGCCGATTGCGATCGATCAGGTGGGCCAACGCCACCGGGATCGCCTCCTGATACATACGCCGGCGGGCTCTCACTCCCCGGTAGAACTCCTGGACCACGGTCCCGAGCACAAAGCCGGCGAAGGTCCAGGAGAGCAGCGCGTAGAATTCGCGCACGCCCAGCGCGAACAGGCTCGCGCCGGTGAACAGACTGAGGCTGGTAGGCCCGACGAACTGGCGCTTGAGATTGGTGATCGAAGCCTTGCGCCAGGCGATGAGGGGCCCCACTCCGGTCAGGAGGAGCAGAAAGAGCCCCAGAGGGATGTTCACCCGGTTGAAGAACGGGGGACCCACCGTGATCTTCACGCCCCGCACCGCCTCGGACAGAATGGGGAACAGCGTCCCCCACAACACCGAGAACGCGATCCCGACCAGCACCAGGTTGTTGAACAGGAACGCCGCCTCGCGGCTGGCGAGCGATTCGAGTTTGGCTTCGGGCTCCAGGCTGGGCCACCGGAGATACAGCAGCGCGAAGCCGGCGAACCCGATCACCACCAGGAAGACCAGGAAAAACCAGCCCACGTTCGACTGGGCGAAGCTGTGGACGCTGGCGATCACGCCGGATCGGGTAATGAAGGTTCCGAAGATCGAGAGCATGAAGGTCCCGACCACCAGCGACATGTTCCAGCGCTTGAGCATACCCCGCTTTTCCTGGATCATCACCGAATGGAGAAACGCCGTCATGGTGAGCCAAGGCAGCAGGCTCGCGTTCTCCACCGGGTCCCAGGCCCAGTAGCCGCCCCAGCCCAGCTCCACGTAGGCCCACCACATCCCCAGCGTGATCCCCACCGACAGGAACGTCCAGGACAGCAGGGTCCACTTGCGGATCGCGTGGAGCCAACCCACGTCCAACCGGCGGGACAGCAGGGCCGC
>DASWKS010000237.1:0-5030 GCA_036396495.1 Gemmatimonadales bacterium | reverse complement strand
GCCGATGGCCAGCGACAACTGATCTTCGTCGACCACCGCCTGGATGGTCTTGCTCTCCGGATCGGAGAACACCCGGGCCACCCGGGCCGGCGCAAGGGCCAGCCGGGCAAACCGTTCCGGATCGGGCGACCAGGGCACGATATCGATCCGTTCGCCGTTGAGCTCGTTCACCACCGCTTGCACCCGCGAGCCCTTGAGCCCCACGCAAGCGCCGACCGGATCGATGGCGTCGTCCCGGGAAATCACCGCGACCTTGGTGCGGCTGCCGACTTCCCGCGCGATGGCCTTGATCTCGACGATCTGCTGCGCGATCTCGGGCACTTCCAGCTTGAAGAGCGCCGCGACGAACAGGGGATCGCCCCGCGACAGGATCAGCCGGGGGCCCTTGGGGGTTTCTTCCAGCCGCTTGAGCACGGCGCGGATGGTGTCGCCCTGGTGAAAGTGCTCCCGGTGATTCTGCTCCCGATACGGGATGATGGCTTCGGCCTCGCGGAACCGGTTGAGAATGAGGACCAGCTTGCCGCGCTCGATCTGCTGGATCTCGCCCGAGAGCAGCTCGCCCACCTTGCCGCCGAACTCCTCCCGGATCTTGTTGCGCTCGCCCTCGCGGACCCGCTGGATGATGCGCTGCTTGGCGGCCTGCACCGCCAGCCGGCCGAACTCCTCGAACGGCACTTCTTCTTCCAGCATGTCGCCCAGCTGGAATTCGGCATCGACGTCACGCGCGTCCTCGACGCTGATCTGCCAGGCCGGGTCCTCCACCGTTTCAACCACCTGCCGCAACCGCACGACCCGGATGCCGCCCCGCAGCTCGTCCACCGACATCTCGAACTTGACGGTGGGGCCGAACTTGCGGGCCAGCGCCGCGTGGATGCCGTCCTCCAGCAGCGCCTTCAGCTCGTTGCGGTCGAGTTGTTTCGCACTGGTCAGCTCACGAAAAGCGGCGAGCATCTCCGTCGATCCTGCCATTTCCTGTCTCCCGGCGTTACCGCCCCGGTGGCCAGTCCACCACGAGCGTCGCTTCCCTGATGTCATCCAGTGCCAAGGTCCGCGGACCCAGCCGTTCGAGGTCGAGGATCACGTGCTGATCGTCGGGCACGTCCTGGATGGTGGCTACCGGCCGCCCCGCCAACCCGGCCACCCGGACCCGGACCCGCGAGCCCACGAAGCGGCGCCAATGCTCCGGCCACCGGATCGGTCGCTCGATCCCGGGGGACGACACCTCCATCGTCTCGACCGTCTCGCGCGGCTCAGCCGAGGTGAACCAAGCCTGCAGCGCGCGGGATACCAGCGCGCAATCGTCGGAGGTGACACCGGCACCGGGCCGACTGCCCGGCCGGTCAATGCGAAGGCGGACGCTGCGCCGGTGCGGGGGGCCGCCGATGCGCACATCCACGAGCTCGAAGCCCAACCGGGCAACCTCATCGCGAAGCCGTAGCGAGAGATCCGGGGGCGACGTCATGGAGGGGGGTCCAAAAAAAATGTGGGGGAACACCCCACATCGTCGGCGAGCCCACCACGTTCCCCAAAGGCATCCAATTCTACGTCATCCGCCAGGGCACGTCAACATCCAGTCGGACAGTCGGTCAGTCGGTCTGTCGGTCGCTTCAGTCGGTCAGTCTGGGGCGTTGTTGACCGTCACCGTCTTGGCAGCCTGCGAGCTGTTGCCGGAATAATCCCGGGCGATGACCCGGATCTGGATCGGCCCGTCCGGGAAGTTGATGGTGGCCCACTGCACGGCATACGGCGGCAACCGGTCCTGGAGCAGACTAATGTTTCCGGCGAAGAACTCGACCTCCTCGACCCCGAAGTCGTCGATCACCGTGGCTGCGAAGCTGACGGAGCCGGAGACCTCGGTCCCCGTGGGAGAGGTGATCACCACCACCGGAGCCGAGCCATCGGAATCGTCGGTGTTCCCGAAGCACGCCCCCGCGCCAAGGAACAGTACCGCAACCATACGCTTCATATGACGAAAGCTTACGGAAGGAGCCCCAGGTAGGCAACCATCCTGCCGTCGCTCCCCCGGGAGCGGCGATGGCTGTAGAACTCGGTCCCATGATGGGCCGAGCACCATTCCGAGCTGGAGCCTTGCCGGATCCCGATGGCCGTCGCTTGCGAGAGCAGAACCCGGCGCAGATCCAGGTGCCACGGCCCGTTTCCGGTCGGGACGAGGCCGCAACCGGTCATGACATCCTGCCCGACCTCATAGCAGGGTCCGCAAATGCCGACGCCGCAGTGCAGGATCAAGTGTTCGAGCGAGGCTCCGTGGGCCAGCAGCTGTTCCACTCCTCGGGCCAGGATCCCGGCGGCGGTCCCGCGCCAGCCCGCGTGCAGCAGACCAATCGTGCGGGTCACCGGATCGACCAGATACACCGGAATACAGTCCGCCACCGTCACCGTGAGCAGCAGCCCGGGACGGGAGGTCGCGTGTCCGTCGAAGCCGTCCAGGATCAGCCAGCCATAGGCGTCCCGATGCCACGCCAGCTCGGTGCCGTGGACCTGAGTGGCCAGGACCGTCGCGTGAAAGCCCGGCTCGGCTCGGCGCAGCCGGCGCCATCGTTCCATCACGGCTCCGACCGGCTGATCGGTCCAGAGGCCGAGATCGAATCCGGGTGAGTCGGCGTCCCGACCGGTGATGCCGGCCAGCACGCCGTACCGGTCGCGCCACCCGGGGACCTCGAAGCGGGGGATCTCGCCCGGCACCGGGAGCTCCCGGATCAGCCCCGCGCTGGCGGGACCGCCGAGCTCCGTCTGACGGGTCACCCGGTCACCCGGGTGAGTTCGGCTCCCAGGGCTCGCAGCCGGTCATCGATCCGCTCGTAGCCGCGATCGATCTGACCGATGTTGTTGATGGTGCTCTCGCCCTCGGCGGCCAGCGCGGCCAACAGGATGGCCATGCCAGCCCGGATGTCGGGCGACTCCACCGCCCCGCCCCGCAACCGGGCCGGGCCAGACACCACCGCCCGATGGGGATCGCACAGTACGATGCGCGCGCCCATGCCGATCAGCTTGTCCACGAAGAAGAGGCGCGATTCGAACATCTTCTCGAAGATCAGGATGAGCCCCTCGCACTGCGTGGCGGTCACCAGCGCGATCGACATCACGTCCGCCGGAAACGCCGGCCAGGGACCATCCTCGAGCTTGGGAATGTGCTCGCCCAGGTCGGGCCGGACCCGGCGCTCCTGATCGCGATCGACGTACAGCGTGTGCCCGTCCAGACGAGGACACACGCCAAGCCGCTCGAAGCCCAGCAGGATGGAGCGGAGCTCCTCGCCCCGGACGCCTTCGATCGCGATGTGGCCGTTGGTCACCGCCGCCAGCCCGATGAAGCTGCCGATCTCGATGTGGTCGGGCCCGATTTCATAGGACGTCCCTCGCAAGGGACGCCCGCCGTGGATCACATACGTATTGGTTCCGATCCCGTCGATTTCGCCGCCCATGGACACCAGGGCCCGGGCCAGGTCCTGCACGTGCGGCTCACTGGCCGCGTTGCGGAGCACGGTGCGGCCTTCGGCCATCACGGCGGCCATGAGGGCATTCTCGGTGCCGGTGACGCTGGGCTCGTCCAGGAAGATGTCGCAGCCGGTGAGGCGTCTGGCCTCGATCTCGTACCGATCGCCCACTTCCACCCGGGCCCCGAGCTGTTCCAGCGCCAGCACGTGGGTGTCGATCCGGCGCCGGCCGATCACGTCGCCGCCGGGAGGGGGCAACTGCACCTTTCCGAAGCGGGCAAGCAGCGGACCCGCCAGCAGGATCGAGGCCCGGATCCGGGCACACAGCTCCGGATCGAGTGGCCGCGACTGGGCGGCCCGGGCATCCACCTTGACCTGGTTGGGTCCTTGCCACTCCACGCTGCAGCCCAGGTGCGCGAGCAAGGCCAGCATCGCCTCGACGTCGCGGATGCGGGGAATGTTGGAAAGCTCCACCGGCCCGTCAGCCAGGAGGGTCGCCGCCAGAATGGGAAGCGCGGCGTTCTTGTTGCCCGCGGGTCGGATGGTCCCCGAAAGGGCCTTGCCGCCGCGGACCAGAAATCGTTCCGGCATGGCGGCAAACCTCGCGGCCGGGCTGGGGCGGAGTCAAGCGCCATGCCGGGGCCGCAGTTATTCTTGAGCCGATGCTGCCGTCCCTCCATTCGGCTCTGGCCGCTGTGGTGCAGGCCGCCTGGGTCGGCCCCACCGTCGCGATCTCCCTGGTCCTGATCGCGCTTGGGTTCGGCGCCGTGGCGGTCGCGCTGGTCGTGGTAGGCAAGAACCTGGTGGATCTGCTGCAAAGCCTGGAAAAGGAAGTCGCCGAGCTGCGGGAAGAGCTGGCGCCGGCCATCAAGAGCGTGCAGGGGCTGGCCGAGGAAGGCCAGGGGCTGGCCAACAAGGTGCAGCAGGAGATTCAGGACGTGGTCCGGACCAGTCAGCGGATCCGGTTCGACGTCGAGCGGGGCATGCGCCGGGCCAAGCAGCGGCTGTCCGATCTGGATGCCCTCGCCGAGGTCATGCAGGAGGAGATCGAAGAGACGGCACTCGACGTCGCCGCCAAGCTGCGATCGGTGCGCCGCGGCCTGGGCGTGGTGAGCCGGCTCCGGCGCTTCGTCGGCGGAGGACGAAGGAAGCGGGTGCGGGAGGGATGAGGCGGGGGACTTTGTTGGGGTCGAAGGGCGTCGAGGGGGGTCGAAGGCAGTCGAGGGCAGTCGCCGCCGTCCTGGCTGTCTTTCTTCTAGGCCTTTTCCTGGCGCCGGACTCCGCTTGGGCCTGGACTCCCGGTACCCACATCTGGCTGGGCGAAAGCATTCTCGCCAATCTCCACCTGCTGCCCGCCAGCGTCTCCGATCTGCTGCACGCATTCCCGTACGATTTTCTCTACGGCAGCATCGCACCCGACATCTCGTTCGCCAAGCGCTACGTACCGCCCGGGCGGCACTCGCACTTCTGGCACGTGGGCCAGGAGGTGTACGCCGACGCCCCCAGCGACGCGATGAAGGCGTTCGGGCTGGGCTATCTGGCGCATCTCTCGGCGGACACCATGGCGCACAACTTTTA
>DASWKS010000236.1:0-3427 GCA_036396495.1 Gemmatimonadales bacterium | reverse complement strand
CGCGCCGCAGACGCTACGATCGATCCCTGAACCCGGCTCCCGCTTGTAAGGTTGCCGCCGGGGCCGTATGGTGAGGTACCCTCTTCCAAGCGGCTCGTATGCTGAACGACGACACCCCGGTCGGCCGAGTCCTCACTCGCCGTGAAGTTCTCGCCTCCCTTGGCGCCGCGGTGGTACTTCCCAGGTATCTCGGCGGCCGAACCCTTCTCCTACCCGATGGCACCCGAATCCCGGCCTGCGTCGTCCGGCCGGCCCAGACCGAGGGCCCCTACTTCCTGGACGTGCAGCTGGACCGACCGGACATCCGGTCCGACCCCCCGGACGGTAAGGTCTCGTCGGGGACGCCGCTCGATTTGGGCTTTCAGGTGTCCCGGTTGACGGGCAACTCCTGCGCTCCCCTGGCGGGGGTGGTGGTGGACGTGTGGCAGTGTGACGCGCTGGGGGTCTATTCCGGGGTCAAAGACCAGGGCGGACTGTTCGACACCACCGGCCGGAAGTTCCTGCGGGGGCACCAGGTCACCGATACCCAGGGCAAGGTCCGTTTCACCACGGTTTATCCCGGATGGTATCCCGGCCGGACGGTGCACATTCACTTCAAGCTGCGCACCAACCCGGCCGGCGCCCGGGGAGAAGAATTCACCTCGCAACTCTACTTCGACGATGCCTTTTCGGATCAGATCTTCGCCCAGGCCCCGTATGCTGGGCGCACCGGGCGGAGGACCCGCAACTCGGGCGACGGGATTTTCCGGAATGGCGGCTCGGAGCTGATGCTCGATGTGTCGCGGCAAGGAAACGGCCTCACGGGGACGTTCGAGGTAGCGCTTCGTAACAGCTAGGAGCCGTGGCTGCTCACATTCCATGCGTTGCGGCCGTGCGATTTCGGGGCTAAAAACCAGTGGAACCGCGGTCACCGGCCGGGGACATCGGGGTCTCCGCCGGCCCCGCAGCACACACCCAAGAGGAAGCCATGGCGACAACCACCGAGTCAGTTTTGCAGGCCAAAGGCATTGCGCCGAGCCTGACCGTCGACGATCTGGATCGAAGCATCCGGTTCTATGAAGGTCTGGGGTTCGCCCTCGAAGACCGCTGGGAGGATGGCGGCAAGTTGCTCGGCGTGATGCTGCGCGCGGGCGACGCCCACCTCGGCCTGAGCCAGGACGACTGGAAGAAGGGCAAAAACCGGGTGAAAGGGTTGGGCCTGCGGCTCTGGATTTCGACCAACCAGGACACCGACGAGCTGGCCAAACGGGCCAAGGCGGCAGGCATCATCCTCACCCGCGAGCCCTACGATGAGTGGGGCAGCCACGCGTTCGATGTCATCGATCCGGATGGGTTCCTGGTGACGATCTCGAAGGATTCCCCCAAGTAAAGGGCCGGGAGAGAGGAGCGTGGAGAAAAGGAGAGAGGAGAGCTTCCTTGCTCCTCACTCCTCTCTCCTGTCTCCTTTCGGGCCGAGGCAGCCGGCGGCAACCCCATACGCCGCGGCCGCCACCAGGAACACCATCCGGGTTCCAGCCTCCAGGGCGACCAACGCGGCGAGCGGAGCCGTGACCACCGAGGTGAACCCGTTGGCGGCCCACGCCCAGGCCACCCGGGCCGGATCCGATCGCGCCAGCGCGCGAAGCCCGAGTGGAAACGGCATCCCCATGACCAGCGCCACCGGTGCGAGCAGCAAGAGGGCCAGAGCGGCTCTCGCCGAAAGCGGGGCCGACTGAAGCCAGTGCGCGGCAGGCAGCAGCACCCCGGCCAACCCGGCGAGCACCAACACCAGCAGCAACGCAGGCCAGGCCGAAGGTCGGATCCGGTCGGAGATGAGCGCCCCGATACCGGAAGCCACCAGTAACACAGCCAGCACCGCCGCCACCGCATAGACCGGATGCCCCAGCAACAGGGTGAGCTGCTGCATGGCCCCGATCTCCGCCGCGAGGTAACCCATCCCGATCGCGGCGAAATAGCCAAACAGGCGCACCCGCGATCCGCCCGCTGGATGCGGGTCCGTCCTCGATGTCCTCCTGCGACCAACCAGCAGCGGAACCAGCAGCAGCCCCAGCGCGAGCAGCGTGCTCTGGGCCAGGGTCGCGAGCAGGGCGATATAGCCCCACTCCGCGAAGGGCAGCCATTCCCCCCGTCCGCCAGCGAGGAATCGCCGGAGCGCGCGCGGGCCCACGAAATGATTCGGGTAGGGTCGCGCGTCCGTCGCCGGCCGGACGTCGAAGGGGTACGCCCGGGCCAGGCGCTCGGCCCCGTCGCGTGACTGGACGGCAGCGCGAGCCGCCTCGAACAGCACCGGCCGGTCGACGAAGTTGAACCGGGTGTTCGGCGCCGTCATCCCGGGTCGCCAGTCCAGGTCGAACCAGCGTGACGCGGCCCAATCGGCCAGCGCCGTCAGCTCGGCTTCGGTGAAGCCCTGCGGTTTGACCAGCGTGGTGACCGTGGCCCAGCTCCGAACCACCACCATTCCCCGAGCGAGACCGGCCGGCGCCACCCGGCGAAGCGCCTCGGCCGCGGTGAGCACCATGCGGAGATTGCCGCGGGGCGGATCGGTGATCCATCCCGTCATCGCCAGCAGGCCGCCGTCGTCGAGCAGCTCGAGATAGCGGGCGTACGCTTCGACCGTGTGATCGTAGTCTTCGGCCAGGGCGCGGGTACCGGGTCCGGGTGCGCCGGCCGCCAGCGGCCCCAGCGTGATAAGGTCGAACCGTTCGGCCGTCCGCGCGGCATAGGCCCGCGCGTCACCGATAGCCCAGGTGACGGAGGCCCCGCTGCGGCTCCGAGGCATTGGGCCGGCGCGGGCGAGACGGGCGAGGGCGGGGTGCAACTCGACCGCCGTGACGGACGACGCACCGTGCCGCACCGCGTTCGCCACCTCGTGCGACCCGCCGCCGATCACCAGCACGCGATCTCTTGCTTCCAGCACGTAGGGCAGGGCGGAGGGTTGCCACTCGAGCAGGGTCGCTTCAACCGAGTCCCAGGCTGAGAGCGCGCCCGCCAGCTCCCCATCGACCAGCAGCGCGGTCTGCCGGGGGAAGGCACCCCGGTACGCCAGCGAGAGGCCTGGCGCGTAGCGAAAGGCGGGGGCGTCTACCGCCGTTACCCAACCCACCGGGCTGGTGTGCTCAGCCGTGACCCGGGCGTTCGGGAACGCCAACAGCTGGGGCAGGGCCTTGTAGGGCAGCAGGTGCAGTTGCCACGGGGGGCGCGCCAGGAAGACGATGGCAGCGGCGGCCGGCATCAGGGCTACGCCGCGGACCAGCGCCGGGCGGTCGGCATGGGTGGCGGCGAACCCGGCGCCAAGGGCTGCGAGCAGCGCGGCCGCCGCCAGCGCGCGTTCCGGGCTCAGGATCCAGAGCGACGCCACGGCAGTAACCGTTCCCAGTCCCGCGCCTAACAGGCTGGCGCCGTAGACCGCTCCCGGACGTTTCGCGGT
>DASWKS010000235.1:0-5762 GCA_036396495.1 Gemmatimonadales bacterium | reverse complement strand
CGATCGAATGCAGGCGAGGGTGCATGGTTCCCTGGGGGTGGTAGTTCTGGTAACTCGCGTCCCGCGACGCAGGCCGGTAGTTTCTTACTCCCGCCCGAAAACGGAGCCCCCTGCAATGTACCGACGGATCGACGATTTCCTTGCGGACTGGGAGCAGGAGAGCCAGGCGACCCTATCGGTCCTGCGCAACCTGACGAATGTCTCCCTCGATCAGCGGGTCTCACCCGACGGCAGAACCCTGGCCCGGCTGGCCTGGCACTTAGCGCAAAGCCTTCATATGGCCACCGAGGCTGGTCTGCCGGGCGTGAAGGGCCCCGGCGACGGCGACCCGGTTCCCGACAAGGCGCAAGCCCTGGTCGACGCTTACGGCGAAGCGGCCGGCTCGCTCGCAGACGCAGTCAGGGCGGGGTGGAACGACGCCGCCCTGCCGGAGGAGGTTCCCATGTATGGCGACCAGTGGGCCAAGGGGAGAGTGCTGTCGATCATCATCCGGCATGAAGCCCACCATCGGGGTCAGATGACGGTGCTGATGCGGCAGGCGGGTCTCAAAGTGCCGGGAGTCTATGGGCCAGCCAGGGAGGAATGGGCCGCGATGGGGATGGAGCCGCAGGATTGACCGATGGCAGGCACCACGCGCCAGGATCTGCAGCAGCAGGCTCTACTGGACCGGCTCGCGATGCTCCGGGACCGCGTGAGCGCGTCCCGCAGCCACGTGACTCCGGAGGACCTGAAGCGGGTGCCACCCGCCGGTGGCTGGAGCATCGGCCAGGTGTTCGAGCATCTCTGTGTGGCCGACGACAGTTATCTGGCTCCGATGCGGGAGCTGATCGGGAACGCCAAACCCGACCCCAGGGCCGCAACCGCCACCTGGCGGCCGAGTATCATGGGCAATCTCCTGGTGCGTTCGTTCCGATCCCCGCGGAAGATGCCCACGCCAAAGCTGTATCGCCCTTCGCCCTCGCCCCGGCCCGCGGTGATCGAAGCCTACCTCGAGCGTCTCGCTCAGACCGAAGAGTTGCTGCAGCGGTCCCGCCAGGTCCGGTGGCAGCAGATTCGGCTGGGGTCACCAGTGACTCGCCTGATCCGGCTCAATCTGGGCGACTGCTTCGAGATCCTCGTCACCCACACCGAGCGGCACCTGGCGCAGGTCGACCGGATAAAACAGTCGCTTCGCTAGTGACTGAGTTGTTCCAGCCTCCGCTGGATTTCCGCCGCGTCGTACCACTTCCCACGCACCATCACCCCGGCCCGCCGGCCCCAGTTGGAGACATTGTCGAGCGGATTGGCGTCGAGCAACACCAGGTCCGCCCGCTTTCCGTTGGCCACCGTGCCGAATTCGTTCTCGGCGTTGAAGTGACGGGCGACGTTGCGGGACCCGCTCTCGTAGATCTGATACGGGGTGAAGCCCGCCTTGGCCATCGCCTCCATCTCCCGCAGGATGGAGAACCCGGGCACGTTCCACCACTGGGGCGCGTCGGAGCCCAGCAGGAACGGCACCCCACCCTGGTATAGCGCCTGCATGACCCGGCGGCGGAGCTCGAGGTATTTGCGCGCCGTCTCCGGGGTCACGCCCAATTGGTTGCGATTGCCGTTGGTCGCCTGCTTCCACTGGCTCACAACGCTATCAGGCCAGAATCGCATCTCCGGCATCGCTGCAAGCTCATCCGCCGACTTCCCGCCCAGCATCGACTCGAACAGACTCTGGGTCGGCACGATCCAGGCGCCGGAGGCCTTGGACGCCGCCACCAGCGCCGGCAGCCTCGATTCATCCGCCCGATCCACCAGGTTGAAGGCGAAGAAAGCCGATTGGGCCCCTTCGGTCGCCAGGCCTTCGATGTAGCCGTCGACGTGGTCGATGGTCCATTGCCGGTGCTCCAGCGCCCGGCGGATGCCGACGTCGAGCGGGACGTGCCCGGCAAACCGGATCCCGAGCCGCTTGGCGGTGGCCGCCATGGAATCGTAGACGGTGCGGGTGATCCCAGGATGGATCTTCATCAGGTCGTAACCGGCCGCCTTCTGATCGGTCACTGCTTTGATTGCCGCCTCGACCGTCGGGATGCTGTTGCCGTTGAGGGACGGTCCGGTGGTCCAGATCGTGGGACTCAGGATTTCACCCCGATTGGCCTTCTCCCGGTAGGGCAGATGGCGGGCGTGACCCAGCATCCCGCGCACCGTGGTCACACCATTGAGGGCGTAGTACGCCAACACTTTCTCGATCATCGCATCGGGCGCGTTCCCGGGCGGAATGTGGCCGTGCATCTCGGCCATCCCCGGCATCAGCCATTTGCCGCTCCCGTCGATCACACTTGCCCCGGCCGGAGGCTTCACTCGGCTGGAAGGACCCACCTCCACGATCCGCTGCCCCCGGACCACGACGGTGTGGCCGGCGAGGAAGCGGTCGCTGTCCATCGGGATGACGGTGACGTTGGTGAAGGCCGTGACCTGCTCCTGGGCAGCTCCGGAAACCGGGAACGCCGCAACCAAAGCGATGGCGCAGTTCAAGGTGAAACGCATGCGAGAGCTCCAGGGAAAGTGAGCCGGATTCGGCTGTCGAATCTACGTCGGTCCAGCCCCAGGCGTTTCATGCCGTCGGAGGAACCCATATTCAGTACTCATTGCTCAGTACTTGCTGTTCTCCCCACCCGGAGCGACACCGGCCATTCAACCCGATGTATCTCATGCGGCGGCCAGACCCGCTCGAGGGCCGGGCCGAGTTCAGCGACTGGATCGCGGCCGGTAGCCTCTCGGGCTTTCGCCACCGCCGACCAGGTTCCCAGGTAACCCAACTCGTGCGCCAGCGACCACTCCGCGGTCATGGAGAATGTCGGAGCAGTGATCTCTTCGAAGGGAAACCCGATGTCCCGATATCCAGCGTCGACCAGCTTGCGATTGGAGGGCCAATAGGGACCGATGGTCTCGTGATAGAACTCCCCGATCACGCGGTCGATGGCGGGAGACACCCGCTGCAGTTGGTAGCACCACACGGCCAGTACTCCGCCAGGACGCAGGATCCGCTTCACGTCAACCCAGAATCGCGGCCGATCGAACCAATGCAGTGCCTGCGCCACGGTGACGAGATCGACCGCACCAGCCGCCAGGCCGCTCTCCTCTCCGGCGCGGCGGTACTCGACCCGCGGATGCATGGTCGCCTCGGCCAGCTGCCGCTCGCTCGGATCGGTGGCCACCACGCGCTGGAACTGTTCCGCGAGAGCTACGGCCGCCTGGCCGTTACCAGTGCCCGCATCCCAGACCAGATCTCGCCGGTGGGTGAGCGAAGCCAGCCACTGGAACAGCTCCGCCGGGTACCGGGGCCGAAATTCGGCGTATGCAGCCGAATCTCTCGAGAACAGGTCCTTGAAGGGTGGGGTCACGCGGTCATCCTAGGCGAAGCGCCGTCATCCTGAGCGAAGCGCCGTCACCCGCGACGGGCCGGCCGGCGGATGACTTTGCCCGGACGATTAGGCGTGAAGACGCCCGCGTCCACCACGGGGACCCCGTTGACGATCACGTAGGGAATCCCCACCGGGTACTGGTGAGGCGACTGGAATGTCGCCAGGTCTTTCACGGTGGTGGGATCGAAGATGGTGATGTCGGCCACCAGCCCCTGGGCCAGCCAGCCGCGATCGGCCAACCCCAGCCGGGCAGCCGGCAACGACGTCATCTTCCGCACTGCCTCCTCGAGCGGCAGCACCTGCCGCTCGCGGGCATAGACCCCGAGCACCCGGGGGAACGTGCCGTAGGCCCGGGGATGGGGCACGCCGACTCCGGGGCGGCTCAACCCGCCATCAGAGGCGATGGCAACCATCGGATGCCGCATGATCCGTTCGACGTCGCCTTCATCCAGCACGTGGTACACCATGCTGGCACCGCCCTTCAGCATCCCCTCGATCACCAGGTTGGCTCCGTTCGTGGTAGTCGGCTCCAGCTGTTGTTCCACCACCCAATCGTGGAGGGTCCGGCCTTCCAGGGTTCGGTTCCATGTCACGTGGGCGAATTGCACCCGCCGCAGATCCCCGCCGCCGCGATCGTGCTCGAGGTTGAACACGATGCCGCGCACCAGACTGTCCCGGAGAACCGGATCGCGTTCGCGGCGGGCGAAGGCGCTGTCGCCGCCTTCGCTGGCCCAGGGCGGGACCAGGGCACCCAGTCCGGTCGAGGTGGCAGTGTAGGGATACTGATCGGCCATGACATCGATGCCGGCCAGGCGGGCGGAGTCGATCATCGCGAGCGTCACTGCGGTTTTTCCCCACATGGCGGGACCGATCGCCTTGTGGTGCGTCAGTACCACCGGGATGCCTGCCTGGCGTCCGATCTCGATGGCCTCGGCCACGCCGTCGAGCAGCCCCAATCCTTCCTTGCGAAGGTGAGAGGTGTAAAAGCCGCCCGAATCCGCCGCCACCTTCGAGAGCGCGATCACCTCGTCGGTCTTTGCGAAGGTACCCGGGAGGTAGAAGAGCCCGGTCGACAGGCCGAAGGCGCCCTCGCCCATGGCGGCCGCGACCATCTGCTGCATCCGCGCCAGCTCCTCCGGGCTCGGTTTGCGGTCGGCCATTCCCAGCACCGCGCGCCGGATGGTGTTATGACCGGTCATGAAGGCCACGTTCATCCCCAGCGGCAGCGAATCGAGCCGGCTCAGGTAGGGGCCGAAAGGAGAGGGCCCGCCGCCATCGGGACCGCCCACGGCGAGCGTGACCCCCTGGCGCACGTGGCTTTCCGCGTCGGGCATGCGCGACAGCCCCTCGATGTGCGCGTGGAGATCAATGAACCCCGGCGCGACTACCAGGCCGCTCGCGTCGATCACCCGGCCGGCATTCGCGGCTGACAGTCGATCACGGGAGATCTGAAGGATCCGCCCATTCCGGATCGCTACATCGCCGGTGAACCCGGGAGCGCCGGTACCATCGAGAATGGTGCCACCGGTTATCAGCAGGTCGAATCGTTCCTGCGCGGTCGCATCGCCCGCCAGGACCAACAGGAGAATTCCGAGTAGGCGGTTCATCAAAGCTCCTCGCGGCTGGTGCCGGCGATCTCGAGGGCGAAGTTGGGCCCGAAAGCCTTGGCCGGTGTTTGAAAGCCAGCCCCGACCCCGCCGTCCAGCACGCGAGTCACGGCATTCAGGGCCGAGTGCATGGTAAGGGTGTATGCCTCCGGACCCGTGAAGCGGGCTCGGGCGGTCTGTCCTCCGTCGTTTCGCACTTCGCCCACCACGACCGAAAAGCCGGTCGCCCGCGCTTGATCCGAAGGCCCGGGCTCCCGGCGCCGTACCCCTCGGACCAGCAGCGCCTTCACCGGCGGAAGGGCCAGCAGCGGAGCCAGCCAGCGCGACAGACGAAGCGATCGGACCGCGGCCGGGTGGGCGGCAACGTACACCTCGACGTTGGGGATGCCGGTGCTGTACCAGGAGGTTGCGACGTCGCCCCACGGAATCGTGACCGTCAGGCGGGGCCCCTTCCCGAAGTCGACCATGCGGGTCTTCCACGCAGGAGGCACGGTGGTGAGCCGGCCGTCCCTCCGGACCCGGCCGCCCCCGCCGGCCCCTTCCAGCGAAGTCAGCGCGGTGCCACGGGAGATCCCTCCCCGGGTCTGAAAGGCCAGCCAGAGATGAGTTGCATCGGGCAGCCGCTGTTTCAGATGCAACGCCAGACAGTCGGTGGGGACGACATCGAAGCCGACTCCGGGAAGCAAGACGACCCCGCGGGCTCTTGCATCCGAGTCCCGTGCGGCTAGCGACTCGAACACCGCAATCTCGCCGGTGATGTCGA
>DASWKS010000234.1:0-2159 GCA_036396495.1 Gemmatimonadales bacterium | reverse complement strand
CGCTTCGACCCCTCCACTGCCTCGCGGACTTCCCGGGTAGTGGCGCTATCGACCCGGAGCCGATCATGGCCGCTCAACGGGCCGGCTGGCTCGCCCTCCACCTGGATTACGCCCAGCGTATCGGCTTCGCTGAAGTACCGGCCGAATAGATGGTCGATGGCCCGCACCTGGTTCTGCAGCACCACCCGGCCGGGCCGGTCGAACCGTACCTGCACCACGTAGCGCTCGGCTGGACCCAGCACCACGCTTTCGACCCACTCCTCCCGCTGGAACGGACCCAGATCGGACCCGGCCAGTTTCATTCGGGCGCCGGGGAACGACAGGTTGAAGGTGCGGGTGTTGGAGGCGTTGGTGAAGTAGAACCGCACGATCTCCCCCGGTCGGGCGGTACCGCGCCAGCCCGGCTCACCGTTCACCAGGAACAGGTTCCCGAACCGCCCCATGAGCGCATGGGTGGGGTGGTCCTGTCCATAGGGGACCAGGCCGTCATCCCCCACCAGCAGGTCGTCGAGCAGGAGGACCTCTTCCCGGTGGGCCGGTGACCAGGCATCGGGACGGGGCGATCGGACCAGGATGTTGCCGTAGAGACCGAGATCCTGCTGGATGTCCTCCCGGACGTGGGGGTGGTACCAGTAGATGCCGGCATCCGGGAATCGCAGCTGGTAGACGAACTCTCCACCCGGCTCCACCGGATCCTGGGTGAGACCGGGCACCCCGTCGAAGCGGTTGTCCAGCCGGACCCCGTGCCAGTGCACCGTGGAGGGTTGATCCAGGCGATTCCGGAACCGCACCGTGATTTCGGCCTGCTGACCCACGATCAACAACGGGCCGGGATACTGGCCGTTGAATCCGTACATGACGTAGCTGCGCCCGGCCAGGGTGCGGCGGACAACCCCGGCCTCGAGCACCAGCGTGTCGCCCGTTTGCAGAGTCCGGACTTCCCGGGGTCGCGCCGCCGGGGTGGCGGAGGTCGCGGCCGGCAGCCAGGCCCGCACGCCCGGCCGGAGCGTCATCTCCGCCGGCAGCATCGGGAGCGCGGGAGGCATCGGGACCGCGGTCCAGCCTAACGAGTCGCGCGTCGGGGCATGCCCTGCGTGATCGCTCGCAGCCGCGGTACCGAGCGTGAATTCCAGGACGTCGGGAGGCCGCATCCGGTTGCTGGCGGATTCCCCCCGCAGGACCAGCTTGCCGGTCCACTCCGCCACACTAGGGCCCGACTCGGCTGAAATCAGCACCATGAAGCGCTCGAGCGAGATCTCGGGCAGCTCGGTGCGACCGTTACCAACTTCACCCAGCCGAATGACGGTGTCCAAGACCGGCGTGGTGGCCCAGGCGACGTAGCTGAGGTAGGGACCATACCGGCTCGGCTCGGGCAACCCCGCCAGCGTCGCCACCAGTCGGTGCCGGTGCCGCCCCTCGGCCGTGACCGCGACCGTGAAGGGGCTCGCGGCCCGGTTGAGGGCGATAGTCCCGCTGGGCCCATCGACCCCGGCGGCCGGGAACAGCTCGATACAGTAGAGATCGCGGCTGGGCCGGAGCCCCGGCCCGGTCGAGCAGGGATCCTGGGCGCCGGCGGGGGTCGAAAAGAGGGGGAGCCCGAGGACGAATAACCTTCGCAGATTACACGACAGGCAAATGCTCCGAAGACGAGTCGGCACGGTGGAACGTAACCGTCCTCGACCGCCTTCGACCCCTTCGACCGCCTTCGACCGTCTTCGACCCCTTCGACCGGTAGTTACCGCGCCGCCGCTTCCACGGCCGACCACTCCACCACCACCCCATGCCCGCCCACGAACCGGGAGGGCGCCAACCCGTTCAACCGGGCAAACGTGACCAGCTCCACGCTGCCCGGCTTGGCGATCGGCTGATTGGCCACCGGCGACAGCACGTCGCTGGTAAAGAGAATCCGGGCGGAGGGCACCCAGGCGGCGAGGATGCCCTCGACATGGGCGGTGGCGATCGGATAGAGCACCACCTGCGATTCACCGCTTCCCACCACCAACGTGTCCCGTACCGACCGCACCTGGGGAGCTCGGCCACCGCGCGACAGCCCGTCCGGCGCGACCGTCTTCCGGGCCGCGGCGATCCCCTGCACGAAGCTCACGTTCCTCGCGTGAGCGATGACCGGAATTCCCTGGGCCATGTACTCCCGCAGACCG
>DASWKS010000233.1:0-12327 GCA_036396495.1 Gemmatimonadales bacterium | reverse complement strand
GGCTTCGACCCCTCTTCGACCCCCTTCGCCCCCTTCGCCCCCCATCGACCGGTCGTTCAGTTGAGCGAATTGCGCCCGCCACATTAGGTTAGGACTGTGTCCCACCCGATCATAGAGGAGTCGACCTCGGACGGCGTCGGGTCCGCCCGCTGCCTCGTAGTCGACGACGATCCGCTGGTGCGCCGGACGCTGGCCCGGGTGCTCAAGGCCCAGGGCATGGCGCCGGTGGAAGTCGAGTCCGCCGAGCGGGCGCTGGAGCTGCTGGAGCGGGAGGGGGGTGCCCCCCTCGTCATCACCGACATCTATATGCCAGAGATGAATGGCATCGAGTTGCTGCGCGAGATCCGGCAACGCTGGCCCGACACCGGCGTGATGATGATCACCGGGGTCGCCGAAGTCGGTACCGCGGTCGAATGCCTGCAGCAGGGCGCGCTCGACTACTTGGCCAAGCCGGTCCAACTGGAGGAAGTCCGGGTGCGCATACACCACGCCCTGGAACGCCACCGGCTGGCGCTGGAAAACCGGTACCTCCAGCAGAGCTACCAGGAGCGGCTCGAAGCGCAGCTCCGGGCGCTGGCGCGCCGGAACAAGGAGATGTTTCTGGGCCAGATTCAGATGGCCGTGCACATGCTCGAGAAAAAAGACGTGTATACCCGGGGCCACTCCGAGCGGGTGGCGGTGTATGCGGTGAAGACAGCCATCCAGATGGGCTTCACCGGCGATCTGCTGGACCAGATCCGGTTGGGCGGGGAGCTCCACGACATCGGCAAGATCGGGACCCGCGATGACGTTCTGAACAAACCCGGCCCCCTGACCCCTGACGAGTTCGAGGAGATCAAGAAACATGTGGTGGAGGGCGAGGAGATCCTCGAACCCCTCCGCCGCGATCACCCCATGGTGCTGGACATCGTGCGATCCCATCACGAGCGGCTCGACGGCAGCGGGTTTCCCGACCGGCTGAGCGGAGACGCGATTCCGCTGGTGGCGCGCCTGGTGTCGGTCGCCGATGCCTTCGACGCCATGACCACGAGCCGCGCCTACCGCCCCTCCCGGACCGCGGGCGAAGCGATGGACGAGCTGGCCCGGTGTTCCGGGCAGCATTTCGATCCTTCGATCGTGGCCGCGTTCCAGCGCGCCTTTCCCGACGTCCACCGGTTGCCGATCGCAGCCGCGTGAAGACGGCCCGCCCGCCTGTCCGCCTGCCCGTCTGCCCGCCCGTGTGCGATGATTGACGGCTTGATCATTTCGGTTTCGGGCATGCGAGGCCATGTGGGCCGCGACTTGACGCCGGAGCTGGTGGCCCGCTACGCCGCGGCGCTCGGTGCATGGGCCGCGGAACGCGGACGTCCCCTCGTCGTGATTGGTCGTGACGCCCGCACCAGCGGACCGATGTTCGCCCGCGCCGCAACCGCCGGCCTGCAATCGGTCGGCTGCGATGTGGTCGACCTGGGGCTGGTACCGACGCCCACGACCCAGTTGGCGGTCGAGCATCACCGCGCCGGCGCCGGACTGATGCTCAGCGCATCACACAACCCCATCGAGTGGAACGCGCTCAAGTTGATCGGCTCCGACGGGATCTTTCTCGACGCCGAGGCGGGAGCCCGGGTTCGCGAGATCGCCGATGCAGGACCGCCCCGGGCCGGCTGGGATGGCCTGGGAACCCTCACCGCCGATCCGGAGGCGGTCGATCGCCACCTCGATCTGGTGCTCAACCTGCCCTGGATCGACCTGGTGGCGATCCGCCGGCGCCGGGCGCACGTGGCGCTCGACTGCGTCCGAGGCGCCGGCGGTGTCGCGATTCCGCCGCTGCTGGAGCGGTTGGGTTGCCGGGTGACTGCCATCCATCTCGAACCCGACGGCCACTTCCCTCACGAACCGGAGCCCACACCGGAGAACCTGAAGGAGCTGGGCGCGCTGGTACGCGATGCCGGGGCTGACATTGGCATGGCGGTGGACCCGGACGTGGACCGGCTGGCGCTGGTGGACGAGACCGGCCAGGCGATCGGCGAGGACTACACCTTGGCCTTCGCGGTCCGAGCGGTGCTGGAACAGTCGGACCGACGGACCGACGGCCCGACGGGCAGCCCTCCCGTTGTAGTGGCCAATCTCTCGACTTCACTGGTTGTTGAGGATGCCGCGAAGGATTACGGCGCCCGGTTCGTCAGGGCTCCGGTGGGAGAGGCCAACGTGGCCGCGACCATGAAGGCGGAAAACGCCCTGATCGGCGGTGAGGGGAATGGTGGTGTCATTCTGCCAGCCCTCCACATCGGTCGGGATGCGCCGCTGGGGGTGGCCCTCGTCTTGCAGTATTTTACTGCACATCAGGCCACCGTTTCCGCGCTGGTTGGCGGCGTGCCCGGGTACCGGATCGTCAAGGCCAAGGCCCCGCGGGGTGCCGATCTCCCCGCGGTTTACGGTCGGCTCCGGCAGCGTTTCGCGGACGCGCGGGCGGATGATCGGGATGGCCTCCGGCTGGCATGGTCGGACCGCTGGGTGCACGTGCGCCCGTCCGGGACCGAACCCATCATCCGGTTGATCGCCGAGGCACCGGCGGAAGCGGACGCGGAGCAGTTGATCTCCGCGTGCCGGGAACTGCTCTAGTGAGGTAGTGGCGTCATGTGCGGAATCGTCGGTTACGTCGGGCCTCGCCCGGCCGCAGATATCCTGCTCGAAGGACTGAGGCGTCTCGAGTATCGCGGGTATGACTCGGCCGGTGTCGCGGTCATCAACGGCGGCGGGGTCAAGCTGCGCAAGGCGGCGGGAAAGCTCTCGGTCCTGCGCGATCTGCTCAAGGACGACAAGCCCGAAGGCACCGTCGGGATCGGCCACACCCGCTGGGCCACCCATGGCGCCCCCACCACGCCCAACGCCCATCCCCATCTCGACCGGTCGGGCCGGATCGCGGTGATTCACAACGGCATCATCGAGAACGCCAACACCATCCGGACGTTGCTGCTTCAGCGGGGACACCAATTCGCCTCGGAGACCGACACCGAGGTCCTGGCCCACCTGATCGGGGAGTACTACCAGGGCTCGCTGGAAGAGGCGGTGGCCGCCGCGCTCCGCGACGTGCAGGGAGCCTACGGCATTGCGGTGGTCTCGGCCGACGAGCCCGATCTGGTGGTAGCGGCCCGGAACGGATCGCCCCTGCTGGTCGGCGTGGGCGAGAAGGAGTACTTCATCGCCTCGGATGCGTCGGCGATTCTAGAGCACACCCGCTCGGTGATCTATCTGGACGACGGCGAGATGGCGGTGCTGACCCGGAGCGGCTACCGGATCCGCAATCTGGTCAAGGAAAAGATCGACAAGCCGGTCAACCAGATCGAATGGGACCTGGCGACCATCGAACGGGGCGGGTATGCCCACTTCATGCTGAAGGAGATCTTCGAGCAGCCGGAGAGCGTGGCCAACACGCTGCGCGGCCATCTGCTCGAGGAAGAGGGCAACGCCAAGGTGCGGGGCCTCAACCTGACCGACGAGCAGCTCAAGAGCTTCACTCGGGTGGTGATCACCGCCTGCGGCACCTCCTGGCATGCCGGCCTGATCGGCGAGTACATGCTGGAGGAGATGGCGCGGATCCCGGTGGAAGTGGAGTATGCCTCGGAGCTCAGGTATCGCAATCCCGTACTGGACGAGCGCACCCTGGTGATCGCGATCTCCCAGTCAGGCGAGACCGCGGACACACTGGCGGCCGTGCGCGAAGCCAAGCGGCGGGGCGCCCGCGCCATCGGCCTGGTGAACGTGGTCGGCTCCTCCATCGCCCGGGAGGTGAGCGGCGGTCTCTACCTGCACGCCGGGCCGGAAGTCGGTGTGGCCAGCACCAAGGCGTTCTCGAGCCAGGTGGCCGCCCTGGCCCTGGTCGCGCTGCGGATGGCGCGCCTCCGCAACGTCAGCATCATCCAGGGCCGCCAGTTCGTGGAGGCGCTGCGCCAGCTGCCCACCCTGTTGCGCCAGGTGCTCGACCGGGCCCACGAAGTCGAGCGGCTGGCCGACATGTTCGACGGCACCAGCAACGCGCTCTACCTGGGCCGCGGGGTGAACTTCCCGGTGGCGCTGGAAGGCGCGCTCAAGCTCAAGGAAATCTCCTACATCCACGCCGAGGGATATCCGGCCGCGGAAATGAAGCACGGGCCGATCGCCCTGATCGACGAGAACATGCCGGTGGTCTTCATCGCGCCCAAAGATGCGGTGCATTCGAAGATCATGTCCAATGTGGAAGAGGTGAAAGCCCGCGGCGGCCGGGTCATCGCCCTGGTATCGGAAGGCGATCAGGAGATCGGACGGCTGGCCGACGCCACCTTCACCATCCCGGTGACCCACGACCTGCTGACCCCGATCCTGAACGGCGTGCCGCTCCAGCTGCTGGCCTACTACGTGGCGGTCCGGCGCGGCTGCAACGTCGACCAGCCCCGAAATCTCGCCAAGTCGGTGACCGTGGAGTAACGGTCGAAGTCGGTCGAAGGCGGTCGAAGTAGTCGAAGGGTGGGGCGGACCATCTTCGACCGTCCTCGACTCCCTTCGACCGTCTTCGACCAGCTTCGACCCTCTTTGACCCCCTTTGACCCCCTTTGACCATCACAATGCGCCTCGTGCTTCAGCGGGTGAACCAGGCTTCGGTGACGATCGATGGGCGGCTGGCCGGGGCCATCGAGCGCGGCTTCTGTCTGCTGGTCGGCTTTACCGCGGATGACACGCTGGATCAGGTGAGGTGGATGGCTGACAAGGTGGCCGGGCTCAGAGTCTTCAGCGACGCCGAAGGCAAGATGAACCTGGCCCTGGCGGACGTGGGCGGCGCGGTGCTGGTGGTCTCGCAGTTCACGCTGTACGGCGACGCGGAGAAGGGGCGCCGCCCCAGCTTCATCGCAGCGGCCCGACCCGAGGTGGCGATCCCGTTGTACGACGGCTTCATCGCGGAGTTGCGGGGGAGGGGACTTCAGGTGGAGACCGGCGAGTTCGGGGCGATGATGCAGGTGTCGCTGGTCAATGACGGGCCGGTGACGCTCATCCTCGACCGCTAAAGTCAACCCATGATTGACCATTGACGATTGACCGTTGACGATTACCCTCGCGGCGTCGGGGAGCAATCGTCAATTGCCAATCTTCAATCGTCAATGGATATGCACCCCATCGTCCTCGCCTCCCAGTCGCCCCGTCGCCGCCAGCTGCTCGAAATGCTGGGGCTGACGGTGATCGTGTCCCCCACCCAGGTGCAGGAGGTGCGCCTGCCCCGGGAGACGCCGTCGGCCTATGCTGGCCGGCTGGCGCGGGATAAGGCCCGCGCCGTGCCGGGCGCCCTGGTGCTCGGGGCCGATACCATCGTGGTGATCGACGGGGAGGTGCTGGAGAAGCCGGTCGATGCAGACGATGCTCTGCGGATGCTGCGGCGGCTGCAGGGACGGCGCCACGAGGTCATCACCTCGGTCTGCCTTCTGGCCGATGGCGACTCGTATGAGGCTCAGGACGCGACGGTGGTGCAGTTTCTTCCGGCCGATGACGCCACCCTTCGGGCCTACATCGCGACCGGGGAGCCGCTGGACAAGGCGGGCGCCTATGGAATCCAGGGCTATGGCGCCGCGTTGGTGGAGCGGGTCGAAGGCGATTTCTTCGGGGTGATGGGGCTGCCGCTGCGACTGGTGCTCGAGCTGCTGGCCCGGGCCGGGAAACCGTACCGGTTTCCGGTCGAAGAGGGTCGAGGAGGGTCGAAGCGGGTCGAAGAAGGTTCTTCCTAGAGCTGGTCCCTACCCTCTTCGACCGTCTTCGACCACGCGAAAGGCGCGAACGGTCCCCGAACGACCTCGAATAGTTACCGCCGCCAGCGGCTCCAGGCCGGATCGATCGGTGAGGCGGGTGGCCAGATCCTCATCCACCAGGATCTCTCCCCGCTCCGCCATCTCGCACAGCCTGGCGGCCAGGTTCACTGCGTCGCCCACGACGGTGTACTCCAGTCGGCGCTCGCTCCCGATGTTGCCGGCAAAGACGTCGCCGTAACTGAGCCCGAACCCAGCTTCGATCGGTGCCTGGCCCGCCGCCAGCCGCCGCTGGTTGTAGCGGGCCAGCTCCGCCCGCATCGCCCGGGCAGCCGCCAGCGCGCGATCGGCCGCATCCTCCAGCGGGAACGGCGCGCCCCACACCGCCATGACGCCGTCGCCGGTGAATTTGTCCAGGGTGCCGTGATGCTCGAACACCGCGTCGACCATGGCGGCGAAGTAGTCGCCTAACAGCGCGGCGACCTGGTCCGGTGAAGCCTGCTCCGCCAGGGGGGTGAAGCCCCGGATGTCTCCGAAAAGCACCGCGACCGGCAGTTGCTGGCCGCCCAGTGCCGCCTGGCCGGGGGTCGCCGCGATGGCCGCGGCCACGCTGGGGGCGAAGAACCGCTCGAACGAGGCCCGGATGTCGCGCGCCTTCCGGGCCTCCTCGACGAACCGGGCCCGAGTGATGGCGGTGGCGGCCAAACCGGCGAAGGCATGCAGGGCCCGGGCCTCGTCGTCGCCGAACGGGACCGGCCGGGTGATCGTGTCGGCATAAAGCACGCCGACCACCGCGCCATCGGGCGCGAGCAGGGGGACGCACAACGCGCTCCGCACCTGCTGCAGCTTGACCGAGCCGCTCTGAAAGCGGGCGTCGTCCATCGCGCTTTCGGTGACGACGGCCGCCCGCTCGGCCACGGCCCGCTCGGCGATGGCTCGCGGCACCCGGGGCACGGTGTCGCCGATGCGACTCCTCCCCCCCGCCGGAGCCAGCGCGCCGTCCGGCGGGCTCACCAGCAACAACGCGACCCGGTCGGCATCGACGAACTCGAACGCGAGATCCACGATCCCGTCGAGCCGGGGCTCCAGCGCGCCCTCGGAGGTCAGTCCCGCCGCCAGATCCAGCAGCCGTTCCAGCGCCCGCCGTTCCCGCGCGTGTCCCTCGGTGACGGGCACCGTCAAGGCGCGGATCGCGATCCCCGAGGGGAGCTCGTCGGCCAGCGCCGCGGTCTCCTCGGTCGTGACCCGGAAGGTGACGGCGCCGAAGGTCACCAGGTCCTCCGCGTGCACTGCCGATTCCGAGGCGCGCACACCATTCACCATGGTCCCGTTGGCGCTGCCGAGATCCCGGAGCGTGGCTTCCCCGTCATGCCCTTCGAGCTCGGCGTGCCGCCGCGAAACCGACGGGTCTGCCACCACGATTTCACACTGCGGGGCGCGGCCCAGCGTGAGGGTTCGCCCCGGTGATACCCGGAACCGCAATGGACCGCCCACCTGCTCGAAGCGGAGCACGGTCATCGGGTCAGAAAACGATGGCCTTGAAGCCGGGCGGGTTCCGGGGGGCCGCGACCAGATAGCGACCCGGTCCGGGGATCGTCGCCATCAGCAGGTCCGACGCCGAGCGCCAGCTGTCCAAAAAGACCAGGGTGCTGTCGCCGTCGAGCCGTCCCACGCCCAGGAACTGCTCGAACCGGATCTCCGACCCATAGGCAGTCCGGGCGCCAGCGGGCGCCACGAAGTGGATGGCGTAACTGAAGGTGATCTGGGCGCCCTGCTGCGCCTGGGCTTCGGTGGCAAGGTCCACCCCATAGAGTCCGGGCCGGGTGGTGAGTCGTACCATGACCGAGTCGCCCGAGGTCGGGATCAGACTCCCGGCGGGGAAGGTGACCTTGGTGAAAAGGCTGTTGTCCGGCGACTCTCGCCGCAGCACCACGCTTCGCTCTTCTGCGGCGTGGAAGGTGAGGACCGTATCCGTGGGGGTCGCGCCCCAGGACTCCAGGACAAACACCTGCGAGAGCGGCAGCGGTGGAGACAACGGGGTCACGTTGGGATCGAACACCTGGGCCGGTGCTCCTCCGCCGCATGCCACTATTCCGACAAGCACTGCTGGCCGGAACGGTCGGAACGGTCGGAATGGTCGGAATGGTCGGAAGCCCGGCGGGCTATTCCGACCCTTACGACTCTTCCGACCCTTCCGACCTAGTTTTGAATCCATGATCGCCCCCATGCTCCTGCTGGTACTGCAGCAGTGGAATTCGCCGGACGCCCTCGCCCTGGTCGAGCAGGCGATTCAGAGGCGCCGTCAGAGCGAGGCCGGCCTGGCGCGGTACACCAGCCAGGCCCGGGGCGTCGTGCTCTTCCAGGTGCAGGTCGGTGCCGGCGACGACGCCCCGTTGCAGCTCATCAAGGCCGATGAGCTGGCGGTGGAAGTGTATTGGGAGGCGCCGAACCGGAGCAAGCAGACCGTGAAGGCGTGGCGCGAACGGCGGTTTCTCCCGACCGATATCCAGTATCATCGCGACCATCTCGGCGTGGTCACCGATGACTTCGGCGATGTCATTCGGGTGGGCGAGGGCGACGAGGTCCGCAACGTGCCCCACCCGCTGTCGCCCGGAGGGCCGGAGGCCTACGACTACGCCCTGGGCGACTCGCTCACCCTGGCGAGCGGCGCGGCCCGCCTCACGGTGCGTGAGGTATTGGTGCGCCCCCGCGAACCGTCGCTGCCCCGCGCCGCCGGGACCATGTTCCTCGATGCCGGGAGCGCCGATCTGGTCCGGTTCCGGTTCAGCTTCACCGGCCCGGCCTACCTCCAGGCCCAGCTGGAGGACATCACCGTCGTGCTCGAACGGGCGCTGTTCGATCAGCGTTACTGGCTGCCCTGGCGTCAGGAAATCGAGATTCGCCGCCGGCTTTCGTGGCTCGACTTTCCGTTTCGGACCATCATCCGGGGCCGCTGGGAGATCGATGACTATGACGTCGCCGCCGCGATCATCCCCGGGCGCCTGGCCGGAGGCCCGTACGGAGGCTTACGAAGCTCGAGTCCCGATACCGGATGGGCCGAACCGCTGGATTCCGCGATCGCGCGTTCGGGTGGCAACCTGGCGCGGGCGGACCTGGACCGAGCCCGGACGGAGGTGGCGCGACTGGTTACGGCCGCCGCTCGGGCCGGCCAGCCTCCCTCTCGCCTGGCGCTCAGCTCCGTCAGTAATCTGGGGCGGGTGAACCGGGTTCAGGGACTCGCCCTGGGAGCCGGCGCGACCCTGCGGCCTGGTGGAGGCATTGTCGAGCTCAGGCCCCGGGTCGGGTACGGGTTTTCCAACCGACGGCTGACCGGGGGGGCCGAATTGTCGGTGCAGGTTTCGCCGGTGCGGCTCACCTTCAGCGCCACGCGCGAGACCCGCGATCTGAGCGACTGGCCCGCGATCAGCGGCGGACTCAACTCCATCCTGGCGCAGGAGGCAGGCCAGGATCACGGCGACTGGGTTCTGCTGGACCGCCTGATGGCTGGTCTCCGATGGCAGCCGGCGACGCTCGCGATCTTCGCGGAAGCAGGGGTCGAAACCTCGCGGAGCCTGGGAGTGAGCGCGACACCGGCCCGCGGGAGCTACCGCCCCAATCCTCCTCTGGGGGACGGTTCGATCTGGACCGGCCGATTGGGTTTCACCTCCCGGTGGCGCTCCCGGGCCGGGAGGGTCTTCACCCTGGCGGCGACCGTCGAAGCCGGGGACCTCGACCGGGGCTATCTCAGGACTACTCTCGAAACGAGTGCTCGCGTGCCCCGTGGGACCAGCATCTTGGAATTCCAGGGCCGGGCAGGCTGGAGCAACGGGGCGGTGCCGGCCTGGCGGAACTTCGTCCTGGGAGGCCGGGGTACGCTCCCCGGCGAATCCTTTCGTGCCTTCGGCGGGAGTCGGATGGCCCTGGCCCGGCTGGAGTGGCGGGTGCCGGTCACGCTGCCGTCGCCCGGGTTGCCCGGATGGGTCGCGGCGGCCAGTGGCGTGACCATCGCGCCTTTCGCGGCGGTGGGCTGGTCGGACGAAGCGCCCGCTGGGCTTCCCTGGACTGTAACCGATGGCCTGAGACCGGTCTTGGGGGTGGCAAGCGAATTGCTGTTCAACGTCTTACGCCTTGAAGCCGGTTGGGCTCCCAGGGCGGGCCGCTGGTCGGTCATACTGGACGCGAGCCCCTCCTGGTGGCCCGTGCTGTAGAGTCGATCATCGGCTACCGCCGGTGCCGGGGAGCGGGGTAGACTTGAATATCATGCAGCAATTCGCTGATGAATGGTTGGTCCCTTCGGTCGAGCCCCTGGTCAAGACAGGGGAGATCGCGGTCTTGCGCCAGCTCGAGGTCGACGAGCCGCTCTCGCTGTGGGAAACCCTGGTCCAGCGCAAGGTCCTGACCGACGAGCAGATCCTGAGCGCGGTCGCGCGTCGCTTCCATCTGGCCATCGCCGATCTCTCCCAGATCGACACCGCGGTCCGGGAAGAAGTCCCCGAGTCGCTGGTCCGGAAGTTCAACATCCTGCCGGTCCGCATCACCGATTCCCATCTCGAGGTGGCGACCGCCAATCCGTTCGATATGGACGCCGAGAAGATGCTGGCGTTCGCGACCGGCCGCGAGGTGCGCATGCTCATCTGCGCGCCCCACAAGATCCGCGAGAAGCTGGACGAGCTGTACCAGAAGGAAGACGTGGTCTCGAAGCTGCTCGAGGGCATGGGAACTGATGCCCAGGTCACCGAGCTCACGGATGAAGAGGCCGATTTTGTCTCGGCGGACGAAGCGGCCCAGCGGCCCATCATCCGTCTGGTCGATACCATGCTCGCCGACGGCGTGTCCAGCCGGGCGAGCGACATCCACGTCGAGCCGGTCGAAGGCGGCGTGGTGGTCCGCTACCGCATTGACGGGGTCTTGCGGCAGGTCATGAAGATCCCGCGGGCCGCGGGCATTCCGCTCATCTCCCGCATCAAGATCATGGGCGGGATGGACATCGCCGACCGGCTCCGGCCCCAGGACGGTCGCGCCCGGGTGGCCGTGAACGGCAACCCGGTGGATCTCCGGATCTCGACCCTTCCCGCCTCCCTGGGCGAGAAGGTGGTGATCCGGATCCTGAACACCCGTGCGACGGTGCTCGCCCTGGAATCGTTGGGGTTCGAGCCCGAAGAGCAGGAGATCATCGTCCGCCTGCTGCAAAGCAAGGAAGGCATCGTCCTGGTCACCGGCCCCACCGGGTCGGGCAAGACCACCACGCTGTACGCCTCCCTGCGGCTGGTGCAGAACGAGGGCGTGAATATCGTGACGGTGGAAGATCCGGTCGAATACCGGCTGGGTAGCAACATCGTGCAGGTCCAGGTGAACGAAAAGGCCGGGCTCACCTTCGCCTCGGCGCTCCGCTCCATTCTGCGGCAGGACCCTGACGTGGTGCTGATCGGCGAGGTCCGCGACCAGGAAACGGCCCAGATCGCCGTCCAGGCCGCGCTCACCGGCCATCTGGTCCTCTCCACCCTGCACACCAACGATGCCCCCAACTCGGTGACGCGTCTGCTGGATATGGGAATGGAGGCCTACAAGATCGCCTCGGCGCTGCGGGGCATCGTGGCCCAGCGGCTGTTGCGCCGGCTGTGTCCGGTCTGCAAGGAAGTGATGGACACGGCCCTGCCCGTCTACATGAAGCGCTACATCCCCGACGGGAGCGTCCTGTACAAGCCGGTGGGTTGCAAGGAGTGCGCGGGGACCGGTTATCGCGGCCGCTTCGCCATCACCGAGATTCTCACCATCTCGCCGGAGATCGAGGGACTCATTGGCTCGGGCGCCACGGCCGACAAGCTCCTTGCTGCCGCCCGGACCCAGGGCATGAGGTCCCTCTTCGAGAGCGGCCTCAGGCACATGCTGCGGGGACAGACCTCGGTGGAGGAGCTGCTCCGGGTCACCGATATTCCGTCCGAACACATGCGCGGTGTGCCGGTGGTCAAGCCCGCCTCGCCCGGGTCCAAGGCCGCGGCCGGATCGGCCACCGCCACTCCGGGCGAGCCGCATGATGTCGCTTGGGATCTCATCGACGAGCCGCTCGATCTGGGCGAGGGGCCGGACGGCAAGGGCACCGTGTTGCTGGTGGAGGATGAGGATCAGCTGCGGCGGGTGATGAAGGACCTGCTGGAGCGCGATGGCTACACCATCGTCGAGGCGGCGGACGGCGTGCAGGCGCTGGAGCAGATCGACCGTCACAATCCGGACGTTATTCTGCTCGACTTGAATCTGCCCGGCATGGACGGCTACGGGGTCCTGAGCAACATCCGGTCCCGCCCCACCACCGCCACGACGCCCGTGATCGTGCTCACCGCCAAGGGTGACGAAGACAACGAGGTCCGGGTCCTCAAGCTGGGGGCGGATGACTTTCTCACCAAGCCATTCCGCGCCCGGGCGCTCTCGGCTCGCCTCGAGTCGGTGATCAACCGGAGACGCAGCGCCCGATGATGCGGTAGTGCCTCCGACCCGGTACCGAGACTCGACGAGGGATCGCTTCCGAATGAAGAGGTCCCTCGTTTCATTCGGGGAGGCCAGGAGGCTCTGATGCCCAGTGAAC
>DASWKS010000232.1:0-1701 GCA_036396495.1 Gemmatimonadales bacterium | reverse complement strand
GTGCCGGACATGAAGACGCCGCAGCTCGAGACCCTGCTGCGGCAGCTGCGCGTCTTCATCGCCGGCGGGGCCCGCATCCCGGAACATTGGCTTGCCGAAGGCGGGTACACCAATAGGGCAACAGCGGCCGAAATGGGCGAGCCCACCTTCCGCATGCTGATACGGCGCCAGGAGTTCGTCCGGCAGATGCTGCTGACGATCTGCCAATACCAGGTGGACGTCATGGTGGCGCTGGGGCTGCTCACCGAGGAGGTGCAGACCACGGCGGAAACCGGGGAGGAGAACCAGACGATCCCGGCCCGGGATGCCTTCGACGTCGTGATGAGCGAGATCGATGTGGCCGACACGACCGCATTGGCCGGCGCGCTGATGCAGACAGCGACCGCGGTGTTCCGGCTGTACGCCAGCAAAATGCTGCCGCTCAAGCCAGCGATCGAGCTGGTCGCGGCGATTGCCGGGGCGATGGGTGTCGAGATCGACGTAGACGCGGTGCTCAAGGCGATGGAGCTGGAGGACCAGGGGACGAGCGCCCTGGCGGATTTGCTGAAGCAGGCTCAGGACGAGGATGAGCGGGCCGCGGCGGAGAAGGCGGCCGCCGGAACTGGACAAGACCAGCCGGCCGAGGAGCCGATGGACATCATGGCGGAGCCTGCCTGAGATGCTGGCCACCCGCTTCACCGAGCAGCGCAGCGGCGCGCCCTTCAGTAAGAGCGACCTGGCCAGGTTGTTGCGCCAGGCCGACCAACTGAGCGAGAGCGCCGTCAAGGCGCTGCTCGAGGAGTTCGACCGGCTGCACCGGGACCTGGCCAGGCAGCTGGAGCGGGGCATCCTGAGCCCGGAGCAGATGGACAAGGTGCTTGAGGAGCTCGATCCGCTGCTGCAGGCGACCGCCAACCGGATGGGCGCGCTGGGGCTGAACGCCCACGAGCGGGCCTGGGTGGCCGGCGCCGAACGGACGGCCCGCCTGCTGATCGGCACTCGGTACTACCCGGGCGGACCGGGCGGCGCCTTCCTGATCGGGCCGAGCGGATTTGAACGACAGGCGCTGCGGGCCTTCACCTTCGACCGCATCGTGCAGATCACGGGGGAGATGCGAACAGGGGTGCGGAGCACGGTGATCAATGCCTTCCTGAGCGGCCGCAGCCCATTCGACGTGATCACCGACATCACGCACATTGTGGGGATCCGGGATCTGCCGACCTTCCGGGAGCTCGGCTCGACCGGGGTGAGCTACAAGGCGGAGCGCATCTGGCGGACGGAGATCAACACGGCGCAGAACGCCGCCGGCCACCTGGCGCTGGAGGACTTGAACGAGCGGCGGCCGGACGGTCTGGCCTTGCTGCAGCGCATGTGGTTGGCGACCGGAGACGACCGGACGCGGGACAGCCACCTGGCGGCCCACGGCCAGATCCGATCGGAGGGCGAGCCATTCGACATCGAAGGTGAAGAGGCTATGTATCCTGGCGATCCGAATTTGTCGCCAGAACTCAGGATTAATTGCCGATGCAGAGAGGTGCCCTGGAGCGACGAATGGGGCGAGCGGGGCGAGGTGCTGGGGGCGGTGGACGACGAAGTGGGGGCGCAGATTGAGAGCCGGGCGGAGGAGGGCTGGAGCGTGAGATGGGCGCCGGGCCAGGGCCTGGTGCGGATTCGCTCGGGCACCCGGATGATGCGGCGGCGGAGGATGCGAGTATGACGAGC
>DASWKS010000231.1:0-4405 GCA_036396495.1 Gemmatimonadales bacterium | reverse complement strand
CCCGGACAGCGCCACGATCTACGTAGGTGAGCGGGTCCAGTTGACGGTAACCGGCCATTACAGCAACAACACGACCCGCGTGCTGACCGATTGCCAGTTGACGCCCGATGGCGGCACCGTTTCGGAAGGCCGGTTCAGCGCCGACCGGGAAGGCCGC
Organism: Gemmatimonadales bacterium; assembly: GCA_036396495.1. GTDB lineage: Bacteria > Gemmatimonadota > Gemmatimonadetes > Gemmatimonadales > GWC2-71-9 > SZUA-320. The sequence continues at coordinate 4,248 of DASWKS010000231.1, read as the reverse complement.
TACACGGTCACGGCGAACTGTCCGGACGGTCTGAGTGATCGTTCCACCTTCACGGTGATCGGTTTCCCCGCGATCACCCTTCGGGCCTTGTTCCGGTTCGATTCGACCAACGTGGGCGATTCCCTCCGGGCCGAGTTGGATACGCTCCGCTGGCTGGCGCGCACCATGGCCGAGCGGCCCGGGCTCCAGCTCACGATCTACGGGCACGCGGATTTCATCGGAACCGACGAGTACAACTGCAACCTTGGCTGGTGGCGCATCGAAGCCGTGGTCGACACGCTCCGCTCGTTCGGCGCGTCATCGGGGGTACTGGATGCGCTGCGGCGGCAGAGCTTCGGGGAGCGTCAGCCGGCGAATCCCGGTCGGACCGATAGAGCCCGGGCGGAAAACCGGCGGGTCGAGATCTTCGACACGCCCACCGCGGAACGCGAGCGGCGGTACGACCCGAGCAGGGCCTGTGGGCCGAAGACCCGGGACCGGGAGCGCCGCCCGTAGGCGACCCGGTGTACAGGACGCTGGGAGAACACTGAGCGGAGACCGCAACGGCGCCGTACGACCGGCGCCGTTGCAGGTCCTCGCGCGACAAGGCAACCGCTATGCCGCCCCCGGCCGCTGGGCCGGGATACCGTTTCCCCCTGCACCTGGGAGCGCATCCATGCGTAGGTCCGTCCTCGCCCTCGCGCTGAGCGTCCTCGCGGCCAGTCCGGTCATGGCCCAGCGTGCGGGCTCCTGGGAAGTCGGCGGGTTCGCTCGCTACAACTGGTACGACGGCAGCTTCAACGTCCCCGATGCGTCCAAGGAGAAGAACAGCTTCGGCGGGGGCATCCGGCTCGGATGGTTCTTCACCCAGAACTGGGCTCTGGAGCTGGATGGGTCGTTCAACGCCACCGACATCGACGGCCTCCCCGGCGGCGCCCAGAGCGTCGGCCTCAAGTACTGGCCCTTCCACCTCCGGGTGATCTACAACGCTCCTCTCAGCGAGAGCTTTTCCTGGCTGTTGGGCGCCGGCGCCAACTACAACCGCTACGAGTTGTCATCCGACGCGGATGCCTTCCTGACGAACCGATTCGAGGGCAGCGACTTTGGCGTCGGGGGCCTGACCGGGTTCCGTTACCGGTTCTCCGAGCTGGTCTCGCTCCGAATCGATGGGACGCTCGACTACATCCCCTCGCCCGAGAATGAATCCGTCAATTCCAACGTGATGTGGGGCCTCCAGGCGGGCTTGAGCCTCCACTTCGGCGGGCAGGGCAACGCGCTCGATTCGATCATGGTCGAGCCGCGGAACAGCACCGTCCTGGTGGGCCAGCAGGTGACCTTCCGGGTGACCGGCTACTATGCCGACGGCACCACGCGGGACGTCACGGCCAGCACTACCGCGGTGTTGGCCGGTGGCCAGGCGACCGTCGCCGGCATGACGTTCTCCAGCAATACCCCGGGCACCTACCAGGTCCGGTTCGACAACGCCGCGGCGCGCCGGCGGAGGACCGACGTAGCCGTCATTACCGTGACTCCGCAGCCGGCGCCGCCGGCGGACACCCTGGTGCGGGTGGACCTGCAACCCGACTCCGCGACGGTATTCTCGAATGAGTCGCTTCCGCTCCGGGTGACGGGTCATTACAGCGTGAGCCAGCCCCGGGAGCTGACCGACTGCACTCTGACTCCGGACGGCGGCACCGTTACGGGGGGCGCGTTCACCGCGACCCGGCCGGGACGGTACACCATCACCGCAGTATGCGAGCGCGGTAAGAGCGATCGCGCCGTCGTCAATGTCCGGTCCATCAATATCACGCTGCGGGCGCTGTTCCGGTTCAACCGGACCAACGTGTATGTCCAGGAGGAGCTGGATTCGCTCCGCGTGGTGGCGCAGCAGATGAGCGAGCATCCTACGCTGCAGCTCACCATCTACGGCCACGCGGACCAGATCGGGAGCGACGCGTACAACTGCAACCTCGGCTGGCGGCGGATTCAGGCCGTGGTGGACACGCTCCGCTCGTTCGGCGTGCCGGATGACCGCCTCCGGGCGGCTGCCAAGACCAGCTACGGCGAGCGCCAACCGGTCGCGGACAATGACACCGCCGAGGGCCGGGCGCAGAACCGCCGGGTGGAGGTCTTCGACGCGGGCAGCGCGAGGGCGTACGACACCAGCAAGGCCTGCGGGCCGCGGTAACTTGGTCGTTGGACGTTGGTCGTTGGACGTTGGTCTTTGACGAAGACTAACGTCTGGCGACCAACGACTAACGACCCTCCGGGGGTGGCTTCGGCCGCCCCCTCTTCGTTCCCCCGCCACGGGGCTTCTCGAGGTACTGACTTAGCTTGGTGAGGCTTCGGCCCACCCGATCCAGGCGAGGCGCCAACCGCCCCAACCGTTCCGCGTCAAGCAGGTCCACTCGATGGGCTATTCGGATTCCGAATGCGAGCTCTACGAGGGAGCCACGTGCAATGCGCAAAGAGCGAAGGAAGTCGCCGTCCCCGCCTCGGCCACAGCCCTCTGCGACATTGAGCCCGACCGAGGTGGAGGCCCGCCGAAGCTGAAGGACGAGGCCGAATCGTTCCACAGCCGGTGCTTCGGCCGTGGCCTCGTACACCTCCACGGCAAGGTCCTCCGCCTCCTGAGCGATCCGCAACCGGCGCACGTCTGCCATGCTCTGAGTGTACCCCAGCGCCACTGAGGCTCATCATCGGATCGAAGCTCACAGGTGCAGAAAGGCGGGGGGGGGGCGCTGGTCCTTGGTCCTTGCACCACTAACGACCCCCGACGAATGACTCTTCTCTAACGTCCAAAGACTAACGTCCAACGTCTAACGTCCAACGTCCAACGTCCAACGTCCAACGTCCAACGTCTAACGTCCAACGTCTAATGACCAACGACGACCTCGGCCACTGCGGGCGCCGCGGACGTTCCCCCCGCCGGCGGCAGGGCCGCGGGCTCTTGGGCGTGACCGTATTCCACCGTAAACAGCCGGGCGAGCTCGAAGAAGTAGGAGATGGCGAGCGGCCCGAGGATCAACCCCACGAACCCCATCTGCTGCACCCCCACGATCGCGCCGACCAGGGTGATCATGGGATGGATCTTGGCATATCTGTTGTACACCATCGGCCGGAGCAAGGCGTCCACGTTGCCGACCACAATCGCCCCCCAAAGGATCAGCCCGACGGCCTTGGCCGGCTCGCCGCTGAAAAAGAGCCCCACAGCGCCGGGGATCCACACCATCCCGCTCCCGACCAAGGGAAGAATCGCGAGCACGACGGTGACCGCACCCCAGAAGACCGCGTTGGGGATCCCGGTGACCCAGAAGGCGAGGCCGATGAGGGTTCCCTGGACCGCCGCGATGAGCCCGGTGCCGATCACCGTCGAGAAAGTGACGGCCGTGAAGCGGTCGCGGAGCAGCGCTGAGGTCGAGCGGGAGAACGGGAGATACGGCTCCAGCACGGCCCACGCCCTGCCTGGGCGGATCAGCAGGAAGTAGAGGCCGAAGAAGGCAAAGACCAGGTTCAGCACGACTCGCGCAGCCGTGCCGAGGAGGGCCAGCGCGTTGCTCCCGAGCCAGGTGACCAGGTTCTGGCCCGCCGACACCAGCGCCGGACCCACGGCGACGGGACCGACGTGGAGGTCGTACAACCGCCCGAGCAGCGGGCTCGCCAGCAGGCTTTGCGCTGCGCTCTGGGCCTGGTCCACCAGCATCGTGACCAGCCAGATGCCCGGTACTACGATGAGAATCAGCGTGAGGAGGATGATGACCCCGGCGGCGAGCGGCGCCGGTACCCGGAGCCGCACCAGCCGTCGCTGCAGCGGCTCCCAGAGCACATACAGCATAGGCCCACCCAGCAGGCCGCCGGCGAACGGCAGCAAGGCGGAGACCAGCACCAGCCCGAGCGCGGCGACCAGGATGCCGGCCACGATGCGACGGACCTGAGGGTCGAGCATGCGGAACGGTAGCGGCGCCTCGGAAGGCCCGCCAGGGACGATCCCCTGCCAGGACGCCCTGTCATCCCCTAGCTTTCAGGGGTTCGGGAGGTTCCTGCGTGCAGCACCCTGCCCCACGACGCCGGCTCGCACCGCTCGTGGCCGGCGCGGTTGCGGCCATGGCCGCCTGCGCCGACACGACCGGTCATGACGGTTTACCATCCGCTTCGCTCGCCCTGCGACCGGTGTTTCCGGCATCGCTGGCCTCGGGCGTGTTCGATCTTGCCGTGGATCGGGTCCGGGTCCGGCTGATGCGCCCGCCGGCCGAAGCTGTTCTCGACACC
>DASWKS010000230.1:0-3273 GCA_036396495.1 Gemmatimonadales bacterium | reverse complement strand
GTCATCAGCGAGCACAGCAGTGTGTTGACCGGCGCCGGCGACCCGGAGCGGCTCGAGGGTGCCGACGTGAGCGCCGACTTCTTCGGCCTGCTGGGCGTCAAGCCGGTCCTGGGGCGGCTGGTCTTCAGTTCGGAGGAGGCCGCCTGGCAGGGCGCCAAGGCCGTGATCCTCAACGAGACCCTCTGGCGCACGCGCTTCGGCGCCGATCCGGCGGTGGTCGGCAGCATGATCTCGCTCGATGACGAACGCTTCCAGGTCGTCGGTGTGGCGCCCGCGGGTTCCGCCTGGCCGCCCCGGACCATGATCTGGTATCCGTTCACTTTCGATCCCGAGCGGTTGGCCAGCAGCCGGGGCGCCGTGTACCTGAATACGCTCGCGCGGCTTCGTCCCGGCGCCACGCTCGCCAGCGCCGACGACGACATGGGCGTCATCGCCGCCCGACTGGAGCGCGAGTATCCCGAGATGAATGCGGACCTTGGTGCCACCGTGGTTCCACTGCACCAGTGGCTCATCGGATCGCTGGATCGGCCGCTCTATATCCTGCTGGGTGGGGTGGGATTCGTTCTGCTGATCGCGTGCTCCAACGTCGCCAACCTGCTGCTGGTCCGGGGCGTGTCCCGGGAGGGTGAGCTGGCGGTTCGCACCGCCCTCGGTGCCGGCCGCGGCCGTCTGGTTCGGCAACTCGTCACCGAGAGCCTGGTGCTGTCGTTGTTAGGCGCCGCGGCCGGACTCGCGCTCGCCGCCGTCGGCCTCCGTCTGCTGTTGAGGGCGGCGCCCGCCAGCATTCCCCGGCTGGGCGATATCCATCTCGACGGGTTGGTCCTCGGGTTCACGCTGCTGGTGGCGCTGGTGACCGGAGTGCTGTTCGGGGTGGTCCCCGCCCGGCTGGTGCTGCGGCCGGACTTGGGCCGGACCATTCGCGAAGGCGGGCGGGGCGGAACCTCACGGGCCGGCAGCAACCGGGCCAGGCGGACCCTGGTGCTGGTGCAGGTCGCCCTGTCGGTGATGCTGCTGGCCGGCGCCGGGCTCCTGATCCGGAGCTTTACCGGACTCATGCGGGTGGACCCCGGCTTCCGAACCGACGGGTCGGTGAGTTTCACATTGAGCCTGCCCTCCACCAAGTACCCGTCGGGAGAGGCACAGGTCGTTTTTGTTCGCGCCTTGATGGAACGGATCCAGGCCATCCCCGGAGTCCACTCGGCCGGAGCCGGGTTCGGGATGCCGCTCACCGGTTTCTCGTTCAACTGGTCGCTCGAGATCGCCGGCCGGCCGGCGCAGAGCCCGGCCGATCAACTGTCGGCGGAGGTGCGGGTGGCGACGCCGGACTACTTCCCGACCATGGGAATCCCGATTCTCCGGGGGCGTGGCTTGACCGCCGCCGACCGGGCCGGGGCTCCTGGGGCGCTGGTCCTGACCGAAACCACGGCGCGGCGGTTGTTTCCCGGTGAGGATCCCATCGGCCAGCACGTCCGGTTCAGCTGGGGGCGGCGCGGCAACCAGCTGGAGGGGGACATCGTGGGCGTGGTGGGCGACATCAAGCAGGTCTCGCTCGCCGCCGGCTCGCTACCTCAGTTCTGGGCGGCGTACGATCAGTGGCCGGTTGGATCGGTCGATGTGGTCATTCACTCGAGCCGCGACCTCGAATCGCTCATGGTCGACGCGCGGCGGGTGGTGCACGAGCTCGACCAGCACCTGGCGGTCTCCCAGGTGAGAACCCTGAACCACATCGTGGCCGAGTCGGTGGCCCAGCCCCGCTTCTATATGGTCCTGCTCACCGCGTTCGCCCTGGTAGCCGTCGGTCTATGCGGCATCGGCATCTATGGAGTGATCGCGTACCTGGTGGGCCAGCGCTCCCGCGAGATCGGGATCCGGCTGGCCCTGGGCGTCGCGCGGTCGGGTGATGCGCATGGTGGTGCAGGAAGGAACCGTGCTGGCGGCGCTGGGTGTCGCCTTGGGTGTGGCCGGCGCGCTCGGGCTGACCCGGCTGATGGGTGGGTTGCTGTTCGGGGTGACCGCGGCCGACCCGGCCACCTACATCGCAGTTACCCTGATCCTCGCGTGCGTGGCTCTGGTGGCGTGCGGGGTTCCCGCCTTTCGCGCGGCGAAGGTCGATCCGGCGCTCACGATGCGGGCCGAATAAGGGCGTTCCGATTCCTTGACGTTGGTCATCCGCAGATGCCGCAGATTGCGCAGATACAACCACAAATTGTTTTAATGCTACGTTAGGCATGGTTGGCATTTGCTTGGTGCAGTATCTGCGCAATCTGCGTTATCTGCGGATAGCTTTTCGATCGAGGATTCGAACCCCGCTACCACGTAGACCCGCCCGAACAACCAGTCACGATAAGGCTTCAGCGCGGCTCCACCCGCCACCACCACTGGGTGGCCAGGGCCCGCTCCCGGGGCCAGATCTCCTTCAGCGTCTCCGCTTCGTAGAGTCTCCCGTTCTTCATGACATAGCGGATCGAGGTCGAGTGCTCCAGCTTCTCGAGCGGATTCAGGTCGAGCACCTGGAGGTCGGCCAGCTTGCCCGGCTCGAGGGAGCCGATGTCCCGGGCCAGACCGATGGCATCGGCACCGTGCAGCGTGGCTGCTCGCAATGCGTCATGCGGCTTCATTCCGCCGCTCCCGATCATCCAGAGCTCCCAATGGACGCCGAGGCCCTGGACCTCTCCATGCGAGCCGAGGCCGACCCGCCCGCCGGCCTCGACCAGCTTGGTGAGCTGCTGGGCATGCTGCGGATAGACGAATTGGTCCTTCCGGTTGAACTGGGTGCTCTTCCACTTGTCGAGCTCATCGTGGGGCGTGAAAAACCGGAGCCGCTGTTCCTGGTCCACATTCGCCGGCCGGGTGAGGAAGTCGCCCAGCCCGGCCGGCCCGCCGTAGCTGACGATGAGCGTCGGCGTGTACGTGAGGCCGCTGAACTTCTCCAGCTCCACCACGTCCTGGTAGAACGGGCTGATCGGGAGCGAATGCTCCAACCCGGGATACCCGTCCTGCATCAGCGTCAGATTCATGGTGAAGTTGCTGCCGCCCTCGGTGGTCGTGGTCAGTCCGAGCTCGCGCGCGGCCATGATCACCCACTGGCGGACCTTCCGGTCTCCCGCCAGGTACTGCTTGATGGTCTGGGTGTTGAAATGATCGGCGTACCGCCGCAGGACGTCCCGCGCATCCTCGAGACTGCGGATATTGTCGGAGGAGAACACGCCCGGGCCGGTGGAGTAGAGCCGCGGGCCGATCAACTCGCCCGTCTCCATCAGATCGGTGTAGGAG
>DASWKS010000229.1:0-3351 GCA_036396495.1 Gemmatimonadales bacterium | reverse complement strand
CAGGCCGGACAGCGAGTGGTAGTACGTCTCCCCGAGCAGCTCGACTCCGCCGCCGTCCACCAGCTCCTGAAAACTCTCCAGGGCCTCAGGTGCCCAGGTGGCCAGTTGCTCGAGCAGCACCCCGCTCAGGCTGAGCGCCATCCGAAACCTGCCTCCGGTCTCACGGATCAGCCGGGCGAGCAGGCGATTGGCCGGCAGGTAGCACTGGGCCGCGACCCGCCGGAGGATGCGGGCATTCTCGTTGTGGTTAAAGCACTCCGTGTCGGTCCCCACATCAAACAGCCGGTACGGCCCCAGGCGATAAGGCTGGTGCACCTGGGCATAGAGACAGATCTCCTTCATGCCGCCGAGTCCTCCCTGGCCTGGTGCAGCGCCCGGGCGTAGCTCTCCGCCGTACGCCGGGCCGGTTCGTCCAGTCCAAAACGAGGCAGCTCCAGCTCGCGCCGCCCGCCCTCGGCCAGTTCCTGCCGCAGGGTGTCGTGGCGCAGGATGGCCACCACCTTATTGGTCATCTCGTCGATATCCCAGTAATCGACCTTGAAAGCGTGCCGCACGACTTCCGCGGCGCCCGCCTGACGCGGCATGATGATCGGCGTCCCCTGCTGCAGGCTCTCCAAGGCTACCAGGCCGAACGGCTCGCTCCGGGAGGGCATCACACACACCGTCGCCATCCGGTAGGCCCGATCGACGTCGGCCCCGTGCAGCCCGCCCGCAAAGATCACCCGATCGGCGATACCCAGCTCGGCGGCCCGTTGCATCAGGCCGGGGAGCATGTCGCCGTTGCCGGCGAGCACGAACTTGACCCGCGGTACGTAGCGGGCGACTCGTCCCGCCATCTCCATGAAATAGTCGGGACCCTTCTGCTGGGTCACCCGGCCCAGAAAGAGCACCACCGGCGTGCCGGCCGGGAACGGTGCGGGCGGCAGCGGCCCTCGGTCGGACCGCTCCCCGTCGACTCCCCAATGCACCACGTCGACCCGGTCGGTGCGGATGCCGTAGCGTTCGACACACTGGTCCTTGAGGCGCTGGCTGTTGCTGATGATCCGATCCGCCAGCGTCAGTCCTTCCCGTTCACGTCGCGCGATCTCGGGATTGCCCGGGCCACCGGTTCGGTCGAACTCGGTGGCGTGAATGTGGGTCAGGAGCGGCCGCCCGGAGGCCGCCCGAGCGGCCAGGCCGGCGCCGAACGCGATCCAATCATGGGCGTCGATCACATCGTGGGGCTCGGTCGCCGCAATGCGGCGGGCCAGCTCGGTGAATCGCCCGACTTCGGCAAACAGGTCCGGTCCGTATACCTGCCGGACTCCCGGGGACGGGCGAGCCCGGGCCAGAACCTCGGTGTAGAGTCCGGCTCCGCCGTAGGGCAGAAGCGGCGACGGGATCCGGTGAACTCGGAGCTCTTCAGCGCCCTCGGGTGGGGCGCCGAGCAGGCGGAGTTCCGGCAAGGGACTCCGGTCGACTGGAAAAGGGACTACCAGGGTCACGCCTACCCCGTTGCGGAGAAGCCCCTTCACCAGTCCCACCGTGGCGGTGGCCAGCCCGCCGGCCTGGAACGGAGGGAATTCCCAGCCGAACATCAGTACCCTCACGCCGCCGACCCTCGCGCGGCTCCGACCAGCAGGGGCATCGGCCGCACCCGAGGCACCTTGGCCTCCAACGCCACGTCGTGCTCCATCAGCTTCCAGCCCGAGGCTCGGGCCACATCACGCAGCAGGCTGAGCGCGGTCGGCCCGAGTCCAGTCCCACGGAGTCCCGGATTGATGTAGAGCCCGGTCACATAAGCCCGCCGGGGGCTCAGGTCCGGCGCGAGGTGGAGCATGGCAAATCCGGCGAAAGCGCCGTTACGCTCGATCAGCCAGAGCGGCGCGGTCTCGGGGTCCTCGAGCAGGGAATAGAGCCAGGCGCTGGCCCGGTCGGCCGCAAACGGCTCACCAGTCTCGGCATGGCCGTCCCGGAGCGCTTGGAGGATCTGGTCGATGTCGTGGGAGCCTATCAAGCGAAAAGCGGTGGCCATCGCTTCTCCTCCGATTCAGGGATCGACGACCAGGAGCGCGTGGCCGTCGGGATCACGCAGCATCACCCCGCGCGAGAACCCGAGCGCCCGGTCGGGGAGGTCCGCAACCCCGCGAGAAAATCGCGCGGGGGCCGAGTCGGCCAGCTGGTGCATCGCCGCCGAGCTCGGCGCGACGACCAGCGTGGTGTGCCAGTGAATCAGGTCGTTAGGCCTTGCGTCGGTCGGAAAGGAACGGCCGTCGCGGGGCTCCAGGTACTCGAGAAACTCGATGCCGGGTCCGGAGCCGGCCCGCAGGCTGGTGATCCGGAGCCTCGCCCCTTCGACGATGTTCAGGTGCTCCTGCTCGGTGCCGTGGTTGCGGCTCTCCCCCGCGACGGTCAACCCGAGCCGGTCCCGGTAGAATCCAAGACTCCGCTCGGTATCCCCCACCACGATGGCGGTGTGATCGATGCCGAGGAACAGCCCGCGCTGCCCGGCTCCGGCAGCGTCGGACTGCCAGCGGGGATCGCCTTTGCCGCGAGGAAACCGGATCAGCTCCAGATGGTGGCCGTCGGGATCCTTGAAGTAGAACGCCCGGATTCCGCCGGCGGCCGGGTTCCAGGCGGGGAGCAGTTGAGGCCCGGTCGAGGCGTGACGCACCCTGGCTCGCCGGAGCATTCGATAGGCGCTATCCATGTCGCTGACCACAATGGCGATGTGCTGGAACCAGCGATCGTTGCTCCGGGTATCGGCCGGGGCGGGACGCCCCTCGGGGGCGAGATACTGAGTCAGCTCGATCTCCTCCCGCCCCAGCCGGAGCCGTGCCACCCGTATCCGGGCCCCGAAGACGCCGGTGAGCCGCTCGTAGGGCGAGCCCACCACTTCGGTGTCGGCGACGACCTGGAAGCTCAGCACCCCGGTGTAGAATGCGATCGACCGATCGAGATCCGAGACTGACATCCCGATGGGCCCGACCCCGCTGACCAGCTGCCCGCCGGCCGGAACCGCCAGGACCAGGGCGAGGATCGGCAGGAGGACGCAGCCGAGCCCCGGGCGGAAACGGGCCGTCATCCCAGCCGCCCCAGCAGGTGGTCGCCCACCCTGAGCGCGTTCGCCATGATGGTCAGGGCGGGGTTCACCGCCGAGCTCGACGGGAAGAAGCTGCCGTCGACCACGTAGAGGTTGTCCAGCTCATGGGCCCGGCAGTTGCGGTCGAGCGCGCTGGTGGCAGGATCGTCGCCGAATCGGATGGTACCGTTCTGGTGGGCCACCCCGGCCAGCGGAATCCGCTGCCCCACGAAGAGCGAGCGGGCGAACAGCCCCACGTGGCACTCCTTGCCGTGCACCGGACACCGGGT
>DASWKS010000228.1:0-3764 GCA_036396495.1 Gemmatimonadales bacterium | reverse complement strand
CGATGGGATCGAGTGGGTCGGCATGCGGCCGCTCACGCCCGATGGGCTGCCCCTGCTGGGCCGGCTTCCCGGGTTCGAGAACCACTACATCGCCACGGGGCACGCCATGCTGGGCGTGACCCTGGCACCGGCAACGGCCGAAGCGATGGCGGAGCTCATGACCGGCATCGGCCCGGCGCCCGAGTTGGCGGCGTTCGATCCGGGCCGGTTCCGATGGTAGCAAGCCACCAGGGGAGGCGAACCCATGCAGCGTCGTGAATGGGTCAAGACCGCGGCGGCGGGCGCGCTCGGCGCCCTGCACCTGCCGCCTGGAGCGGCCGGCCCGGAGGGACCGCAGAGCGAGGACGTGATCGTGGTGGAAGGCCTGGTCGCGGGAACCTTGCGGCTGTCGCATCTGCGGGGGCAACAGCAGGGTGGAGTGCACGCCGGCGTGGCCAGCTGCCCGGGGGACTTCGGCTCCTACGCCCGGGAGCTCAAGTTCTTCGACCGCTACCGGACCGAGGTGATTCCGGCCCGGTCCGTGGCCGACATCCGCCAGGCCCGGCGGGATGGGCGGGTGGCGCACATCTACGGCTGGCAGTCCGCCGAGACGTTAGGCAGCCAGTTCAACGGGACGATGGGGAACACCGACACCGCGCTGCGGGCCTACCGCGAGATCGGGCTTCGCATCTGCGGAATCTGCTACAATGTGGCCAACCTGTTCGGCGGCGGCTGCCTGGAACCTCATTTGCCGCTCACTCGGGCGGGCCGTCGGCTGGTGGAGGAGATCCACGGGCTCGGCATCGTGCTGGACGTGGGAGGCCACACCGGCCAGCAGACCAGTCTCGACGCCATCGCCCTGTCGAGCGGCGTGCCGGTCATCTGCAGCCACACCAACGTCGCCGCCATCGCGGACAATCCCCGGTGCATCAGTGACCGGTTGATCCGGGCTATCGCGGGGACCGGGGGTGTGGTCGGCCTCACCGCCGTCAACGATTTCCACGTCCGTTCGCGGAAGGACGCCGCCGTCCCGCAGAGCCCCCGGGTCACGGTCGAGGCCTATCTCGACCAGTTCGATCACATCAAGCGGCTGGTCGGCGTGGATCACGTCGGGTTGGGGCCGGACTTCGTGGACGGGATGCCGCTCGACTACAACGCCGTGAATCGTGAGATCATCACCCGCGACATGATCAGCGATGGCCCCTGGCGCTACGTCCAGGGCTTCGAGAGTATCGCGGAGCTGCCCAACGTGATGCAGGGCCTGCGGCGGCGCGGCTGGAGCGAAGTCGAGGTGCGGAAAGCGATGGGCGGGAACTGGCTCCGGGTCTATCAACGGGTCTGGAAGGCGTGATGGAGCGATACGACGCGGCCGTTGTCGGCCTGGGGAGCATGGGCAGTATGGCCGCGTGGATGCTGGCCCAGCGGGGACGGCGGGTCATCGGGTTCGATCGGTTCCGGCCGCCTCACGCGATGGGCTCTCACGCCGGACTCTCCCGGGTCATTCGGGAAGCGTACTTCGAGCAACCCTATTACGTCCCGATCGTGCAGCGGGCCTACCAGCTCTGGTCCGAACTGGAGCAGATCTCGGGGAGCACGATCCACCAGCGCACCGGCGGCCTCATGATCGGCGAGCCCTCAGGCGCCCTGGTGGCCGGAGCGCATCGAAGTGCCCGGGAGCACGGGATCCCCTGCGAGTTGCTCAGCGCGGAGCAGATCCGAATCCGGTTCCCCCAGTTTCAGGTGCCCGAGCATCATGCCGGCCTCTTCGAGCACCGGGCCGGAACCCTGGTACCCGAGCGTGGGGTCGCCTCGGCGTTGCAAGCGGCCCAACGCGCCGGAGCCGAGCTCCGGTTCGACGAGCCGGTGCTGGATTGGACTCCGGCAGGGGCGGCGGTCACATTGCGGACGCCGAACGGCGCTTTCGAGGCGGACCATGTGATCCTGGCGGGCGGTTCGTGGATGGCCACCGGCCTGGCCCGCATCGCTACCCCTCTCGCTGTTGCCCGACAAGTGTTGTTCTGGTTCGAGCCCAAGGCCGGGCGGCCGGCGTTCGCACCGAGCCGGTTTCCGATTTTCATCTGGCAGTGGACCGAGGGACACTCCATCTACGGCTTTCCGGACCAGGGCGAGGGATTCAAGGTGGCGATCCACCATGAGGGGCCGACCGTCGATCCCGACCGGGTCGACCGGACGGTCCACCTCGGCGAAGAGCGCGAGCTGGTCGGGATTCTGGAGCGATTGCTCCCGGGCGGGGTGGGGCCGGTTCTCCGCAGCAGCGTGTGTCTCTACACCAACACCCAGGACGAGGACTTCATTCTGGACTATCACCCCGATGACCGCCGCGTGATCGTGGCGAGTCCGTGCTCCGGGCATGGGTTCAAGTTTGCCCCTGCGGTGGGTGAGATCCTGGCCGACCTGGTGACCACCGGAACCAGTCGCTTCGATCTGACTCCATTCCGCGCCGATCGGCCCGGTGCGTTCGGTCCCCGCCGCTACACCGGGGCGCATGGATGACCTTCACCCGGACGCTGCCTGCTGATCCAGCATGGCACCAAGGACCGCAATGCGGTCCTGGGCAATACGCTGCAGCTGGTGCGCAAGCTGGTGGACGCGGGGAAGCCGGTGGAGATGATGGTGTACCCCGAGGGCTGGGAAAGGAGCCTGACCATGATATGGGGAGTCGGGAATCCGGGCCGCTCCGACTGATCGGGGCCACTGCGACAGAAAACGAAACGACAACCAGGAGTGGCGGCATGCGATGGTTCGGTCTGACAGTGATAGCTGGATTGGTGGCCGCGACGCCGATGCAGGGCCAGGGCGGCTTCAAGGTCTACATCTCGGTCGATATGGAGGGCATCGCCGGCGTCGTCACTGCCGAGCAGCTCGGTCCCACCGGCTTCGAGTACCAGCGCTTCCGGGAGTTCATGACCGCGGAGGCGCTCGCGGCGGTCGAAGCCGCGAAGGAAGCCGGCGCCACCGAGATCGTGATCAGCGATTCGCATGGCAACGGCCAGAACCTGCTGATCGAGCGCTTCCCCTCCGACGTCACCATCATTCGCGCCTGGCCCCGGCCGCTCGGGATGATGGAAGGCATCGACTCCAGTTTCGCGGCCGCCATTTTCATCGGCTATCACAGCGGCACCAGTAATCCAGCCGGGGTCCGGGCCCACACCTTCTCCAGCGCCAACTACGCCGGCTTCAAGGCCAACGGCAAGGAGCTCTCGGAAGGCGGCTGGAACGCGATGATCGCCGGGCAGTTCGGCGTGCCGGTGGTGCTGATTTCTGGGGATGAATCGGCGCTGGCCGATCTCCGGGCGGTGGTCCCCGATGTCGAAGCCGCGGTGGTGAAGCATTCCATCAGCTTTCACTCCGCCGCGACCGCCACACCCCAGTCGGCCCAGGCGCTCATCCGGCTCAAGGTGAAGCGGGCATTGGGACGGCGACAGACCATCAAGCCGGTACCGCGGGCCCAGCCGGTGACGGTTGACCTCACCTTCAAGAGCTACCTGCCTTCGGTGCTGCTCTCGTACCTGCCGCTGTTCAGCCGGGTGGGGTCGCACGCGATACGTTTCCAGGCCAAGGACATGGTGGAAGCCAGCCGGATCATGCAGTTCGTCGCGTCCTACGAATCCGGCCTGACACCCTGACGTGCGGGTCCTCGTTACCGGCGGCGGATCGGGCATCGGCCTCGCGATCGCCGCTCGCTTTCTGGCCGACGCTGCCTCGGTTCACGTGGCGGATCTCTCGGCCGAAGCACTGTCGGCGGCGCGGACTGCGCACCCGGG
>DASWKS010000227.1:0-3055 GCA_036396495.1 Gemmatimonadales bacterium | reverse complement strand
CGGATCATCGACTTCACCACCGACGAAGGCACCTGGCTCTCGCTCGACGTGTCTCCCGACGGCCGCTGGATCGCCTTTGATCTGTTGGCGCACATCTATCGCCTGCCGATTGCTGGCGGTGAGGCCGAAGCGCTGACGCAGAACAGCGGGATGGCCCTCAACTTCCACCCGGCCTTCGCACCCGATGGCGACCGAATCGCCTTCATCTCCGACCGCCAGGGACAAAACAACGTCTGGGTCATGAGATCCGACGGAGGTGATCCGCGGCCGGTCTTCCTCGACCGGGAGACCCGGTTCATGGCACCGGCCTGGGCCCCTGACGGATCGCGCCTGGCCGCGGTGCGGGTATATCCCACGCCCGGCCGCGGCTGGCACCGGCAAGTGGCCGAGATCTGGGAATTGCCGCTCGACGGCGCCGAGCCCAGGCGCCTGCTGGCCGATCGTCTGACCCAATACGACGCGCCCCGCTACTCGCCCGACGGCAAGTACCTCTACTTCCAGGTTTCCTATTCCACCGGCGAAGGGCTCGGCATGCTGTTCGCCGGACACCGGATTCAGCGGCTGGAGCTGGCGACGGGCACGGTCGAGAACGTGCGCTCGAGCGAGCCGGCCGCCTTGAGCCCCGAGTACGCCGAGGCGTTGCGCCGAACCGGATGGGCGGCCGACAACGCGATCGACCCTCCGGCCGCGCTGGCCCCGGCGCCGTCACCGGACGGCAGCCGGATCGGCTTCGCGCTCGAACGCCGGGATACGGTCTTCACCTATCGGGGCCACGAGTACGCACCCAGCACCGGGCTGGTGGTCCGCGACCTGGCCACCGGCACCGAACGCATGATCCTGGCGCCGGCGGCCAAGGACCTCACCCAGGTCAACGCCCAGTACGGTTACGGCAGCTTTCCCCGCTTTGCCTGGACGCCCGATGGCGGCGCAGTGATCGCGTGGGAGGGCGGCAAGCTCAAACGAGTCGATGTCACCAGCGGCGCGGTGACAGACATCCCCTTCACCGCGCACGTGCACCGCGAGATCTCTCAGGTGGTTCGGAGCCGGGTGGCGATCGATGATTCGGCCTTTCAGGTGCGCTCCATCCAATGGCCAGCCGCGGCTCCCGATGGATCGCGCCTGGCCTTCGTGGCCGTGGGGAAGGTGTGGGTGATGGATCTTCCCGGTGGCACGCCCTCACCCCTGACGACCCCGATGGACGGGACCGTTCAGCTGACCCCATCCTGGTCTCCCGACGGACAGTCCATGGCCTTTGCGACCTGGAACAGCAAGGAACGGGGTCATGTGTGGATTGTTCCCTCCAGGCAAGGCACACCACGGCAGGTGACCCGCGAACCGGGAGAGTATCTCCATCCGATCTGGTCTCCTGATGGCGGCACACTCTTCGTCAATCGGGCCCCGGAGGGGAACGGCTGGTCCCGGCGGGAGGGATGGAACGTCGTGAGCATCCCGGTTGCCGGCGGGAGTGCGACGCAGCTCGCGGTCACCAATGGGCCGGTGCCGGTGTATGTCGGACTCGATAGCCGGGTGTACTTCCAGTATCAGGATCGGACCGACCGCACCACCGGTCTCCTCTATTACCCCTTCCCCACCGATTCGGCGTTGGCGCTCACCATCAAGGTTCGCTCGGTCGCACCCACCGGCGGACCGCCGACGGAGCACGTCGAGTTTCCGGCCCGATGGCGAGCCGGCAACGAGCCGATGCTCTCGCCCGGGGGTCAGTGGGTCGCCTTTCAGAGCGCGCGTTTCCTCTATATCTCGCCCGTGGCCAGCGACGGTGGCCTTCCGGCGATCAACCCGGATCAGAACGATTCGGTGCCGGGCCGGCGCTTCATCGATCCGCGTGGCGGCATATTCCATTCCTGGCGCGACAGCACGACGCTGCAGTTCGCCTCCGGTCCGCGTTACGTCACTTACGACGTGCGCAGCGGCAACACCACGACCGTCGACATCGATCTCCGCATTCCGCGTCCGACACCGGCGGGGACCCTGGCGCTCACCAATGTGAAGATCATCACCGTCGACAGCAACCAGGTGATTGAGCGCGGGACGGTGCTGGTGCGGGGAGCCCGGATCACCTGCGTCGGCGAGTGCGATCCGAGCGGGGCCGATCGGGTGATGGATCTGACCGGCAAGGTCGTCATGCCGGGTCTCGTCGACCTTCACGCGCACCACACCGACGTCGCGGCAGGGGTCGTAACGGCAGACCGCTGGATGTCCCGGATCGACCTCGCCTATGGGGTGACCACCATCCTCGATCCGGCGGCCGACTCGAAGGAAGCGTTTCCCCTCGCCGAGCTGATCGACGCAGGCACTCTGGCAGGTCCGAGAACCTTCAGCGTCGCGGAGCTGCTGATCCATCCGGGAGTGGCATGGGGCGACGAGAAGATCATCCGGACCCAGGAAGACGCCAACCGGGAGATCAACCGGCGGGCCGACTGGGGCGCGATCAGCGTCAAGAATTACCGCCAGACCGGACGGTTCCAGCACCAGCTGCTGCTCGCCGCAGCGCGGGAGCGCGGCATCACCTTGACCAGTGAGGGCGGCCCGCTCTACTTCGACGTGGGTGTGGTGATGGACGGTCAGACCGGCTGGGAACACCTCATCGCCAATCTGCCCATCTACCGTGACGTGGCCACCTTCTTCGGCCAAGCGCGCGCCGTCTATTCACCCACGGCGATCGTCGCGGGGCACGTTCAGGGCTCGATGCACTGGTTCCGGCCCCGGCACGACTTGCTGCATGACGCCAAGTACCGCCGCTTCATGCCGGAAGCCCAGATCCGGGGCCGGACCGCAGCGGACCGGTTGGTGCCCAAGTCTTCGTTGTCGTTCCCGATCATCGCGGAAGGGCTGGCCGACATTGTCCGGGCCGGCGGCTTCGGGGCGCTGGGCGAGCACGGCGAACAGCCCGGCATCGGAACCCACTGGGAATTGTGGAGCTATGCCGAGGCGCTCACTCCTCTCGAGGCGCTCACCGTGGCCACCATCCATGGCGCCTACTTTATCGGTCTCGACCAGGAAACCGGCTCTATCACCTCCGGCAAGCTGGCCGACC
>DASWKS010000226.1:0-3990 GCA_036396495.1 Gemmatimonadales bacterium | reverse complement strand
GCCGGTTTCATTTTCCTGTTGGTGGGGTACGGCACCAAGATGGGTCTGGCTCCGCTGCATTCCTGGAAGCCCGATACCTACGGTGAAGCGCCCAGTCTGGTGGCCGGCCTGATGGCGGGGGCGCTCACCAGCTGCGCCTTCCTGGGGCTGGCCCGCATCGCTCAGGTCATGGCCGCTGCGGGCCAGACCGATTTCATGCGTCCGCCGCTCCTGGCTCTGGGAATTACCTCACTGGTGGTCAGTGCCGGGTTCGTGATCGGTCAGACCGATCTGAAGCGGCTGCTGGCGTATTCGAGCGTGGAACACATGGGGATTCTGGTCCTGGCGCTGGGCATCGGCGGGGCGGGCGGTTACGGCGCCATGCTGCACCTGGTGAGCAACGGACTGACCAAGGGCCTGATCTTCCTCGCGGTCGGGAACGTGGTGCTGTTCTATCGCGCGTCGGAGGCGGCCGCGATTCGGGGCGTGCTCCAGCGGGCGCCCTGGTCGGGCGCGCTGCTCGTGGCCGGCCTGTTCGCGGTCACCGGCTCGCCGCCTTTCGGTCTCTTCCTCAGCGAAATCACCATTCTCGGGGCCGCGATCCGGGGGGGCTTCACCTGGGTGGCGGTGGTGATGGTCCTGCTGTTGTCCATCATCTTCATAGGGATGGCCAAGATGATTCTGGATGTCGTCTATGGAGAGGCACCGGCGAATGCCGAGCCGGTGCGGGAGAGTTTTTCGCTGATCGCAGGCCCGGTCGCGCTCGGGCTCCTGGTGCTGATGCTCGGCGTCTATCTGCCCGCGCCGTTCCGGGTCCTGCTGGGTGAAGCGGCCCGGGCGCTGGGAGGGACTTCGCCCTGAGCGCATTCGACGAACTGGGCCTGCGGAATCGACGCGCGATTCCGTTCGCCGGCGTGCCACTCGACCCGGTGGAGTCCTTCCGCGAGACGGTCGCGGAGGCGACTCGGGCCGCCTGGCGGCTGGTGTCTTTCTTCGGCTTTCCGGATGGCGATGGCACCCGGCTTCTGGCCGTACTGGCCGACGATGAGCGAGGCGAGCTCGGGGCCACCAGTACGCTGGTCGAGGATCGCTATCCCGCGCTCACCCCGGTCTGTCCCGAAGCCCACTATTTCGAGTGTGAGATCGCGGAACAGTGCGGGGTCGAGCCGCTGGGCCACCCGGCGCTCCGCCCGGTGCGCCGGCATCCACCTGATCACGCCGCCCGGCCGGTTGACCCGGACAGCTACGATCGTGAGGCCTATCCGTTTTTCCAGATCGCCGGCCGGGAGGTACACGAGGTCGCGGTCGGACCGGTGCACGCCGGGATCATCGAACCGGGCCACTTCCGGCATCAAGCCCACGGCGAAGAAGTGCTCCAGCTGGAGATCATGCTGGGCTACCAGCACCGGGGCGTCGAGCGGCTGCTGGAGCAGCTGGACCGCACCCGGGCCGTTCTGGTCGCGGAGTCGATCGCCGGCGACAGCGTGATCGGTCATGGTGGAGCCCACTGTGCCGCGATCGAGGCGCTGGGCCGGGCCCGGAAGACCCCGCGGGCCCAGGCCATACGCGGCATCGCGCTGGAGCTGGAGCGGCTGGCCAACCATCTCGGAGATCTGGGTGCCATCGCCGGCGACATCGCCTACCAGCCGGGCGCCAATTACTTCGGACGGATGCGGGGGGAATGCCTGAACCTGCTGCTGGCGCTGTCCGGCAACCGCTATGGTCGCGGGCTGATCCGGCCGGGCGGTACCCTGTTCGAGATTCCGCCCGAGCTGGGAGCGGTCGTAGTCGATCGGCTGCATCGGCTTCGGGGGGAGCTGCAGCCGGTCGCGGACCTGATGCTGGGAAATGCCTCGGTCCAGACCCGGCTGGAGGGCGCGGGGACGCTCACCCGGAAGCAGTGTTTCGATCTCGGCGTGGTGGGACCGCCGGCCCGGGCCTGCGACGTGCGCCGCGACGTCCGGCACGATCACCCCTACGGCCTGTTCCGGTTCGCGCACATTCCGGTCGCGACGGCCTGGGCCGGTGACGTCCAGGCCCGGGCGCTGGTTCGCTGGGTGGAGGTCCAGCGTTCGCTGGACTTCGTGATCGAGCAGGTCACCGCACTCCCCCGCGGGGCGATCCAGGTGGCGTGCGGGGCCCTTCATGCCGGCGAGCTGGTGGTGGTGATGAGCGAAGGGTGGCGGGGAGAGATCGCCCATGTCGTGCTGACCGACGAGCGGGGCGGAATCCGCCGCTACAAGGTGGTCGACCCGTCCTTCCATAACTGGAGCGCCCTGGCCGCCGTGATGCCGGGGAATCAGATCTCCGACTTCCCGCTCTGCAACAAGAGCTTCAACCTCTCCTACGCGGGGCACGATCTGTGATGCGGTCGTGGGGGGACCGTCGATGATCCGATTCCTTCGCGCGCGACTCCAGCAGGGCACCCGTACCCAGCCCTCCCTCGACGACGGGGCGGAACTCCCCGAACGATATCGGGGCCGGCCCGGGTTCGATCCGACGCGATGTCGTGATGGATGCGCGAGCTGTCGGCCAGGTTTTCCGTCCGGGCTCCTCACCGTCGATGGCGAGGGCCGGACCGGGTTGGATGTCGGCGCGGGTCTGTTCGCGCCCGAGGAGGCCTCGACCTGTCCCCATCAGGCCATCAGCTTCACCAACGACTACCGGATGGCGACGCGGTCCCGGGAGGCGCTGCTGACTCCCGACGGCGAGCTCCGGCTGGCGGAAGCGCTGGATCACCAGATGCGGCGGCTCTTCGGGCGATCGCTCCGGCTCCGTTCGGTGGCGGCCGGGAGCTGCAATGGCTGCGAGGCGGAGCTGGTGGCTCTGGGGAATGTGGTCTTCGATCTGGCCCGATTCGGGGTCCAGTTCGTCGCCAGTCCCCGTCACGCCGACGGGATGGTGGTGACCGGAGCCGTGAGCCGCAACATGCGGGAGGCGCTCTACCGGACCTATGAAGCGATCCCCGAGCCCCGGCTGGTCATCGCCGTCGGGGCGTGCGCCATCAACGGCGGACCCTTCCGGGGAAGTCCCGAGGTGGCCAATGGGGTCCCGCCTGACATCCCGGTCGACCTCCTGATTCCTGGCTGTCCGCCCCACCCGCTGACCGTGCTGGACGGCCTGCTCCGGCTGCTGGGGCGGCTGGACGGCGCGCCTCGCGGGCCACGCGCCAGGCACGCGAGCGCCTCCCCGTCCCGAGTCACGAGTGGCGACGAGGGTAACGAGTCACCGGTCGCGGGTGGCGAGGTCGCCGCCCCGCCCCGGCCGAGTCAATCCGACCTGTTCGAGTTGTAGGCGTCGACAAAGTCGCCCAGCCGGGCATCACGGGCCGCCTGGTCATTTGCGTCGAGGAGGCGACTCAAGACTGCGGGAACAGCATCGGGGCCGCTAGCTGCCGGCGGTGGCCCCGGCGTCCAGGACGAATTCCGGAATCGCGGCGTCGAAGCGGGTCCCGTCCTTCCGGGTGAAGCGGTAATGGCCCACCATCGACCCAGTGGGGGCCTTGAGCACGCAGTAACTTTGGTACTCGTGGGCCCGGAACGGGGCGATCACCGGCTGCTCGCCCAGCACCCCCTCGCCCTTGACCTCGGTTTCCTCGCCGTTGGCGTCGCGGATGCGCCAGTAGCGGCTCAAGAGCTGCACCGGCCCGTCACTCACGTTCTCGATCCGCACCTGATACCCGAACACGAAATGCCCAGCGTGGGGCCGGGACTGGGCTGCCAGGAACCAGGGGCGCACGGTAATGCGGACCCCGTTCGAGAGTTTGTAGAACAGTGGGGGCATTTTCATCCATTGTCGATTGACAATTAACAATTGACGATTGCTCACCGGAGCTTCAGCATGCGGCTCGGGGATCGATAATCGCCCGACGCAATCGTCAATTGTCAATCGACAATCGATAATGTCGGTTTCAGGGTGTCAGTTCTCTCCGCCGCGGCTCCATCCGGATGATCCAGAGCCCGTTGTACATGTCGTTCACGTAGGCCAGGCCGTCGCGGACCACCACGCCCC
>DASWKS010000225.1:0-3584 GCA_036396495.1 Gemmatimonadales bacterium | reverse complement strand
GACGGCTATCCTCAGCGACCGGTCACCCTGTGGGGTCCCGAGGAGTGGCACTGGCGGGCTAAACTCGACGAGTCGATCGTTCACTCTTCGGAAACTCCGATCGAGACGACGGTCAACGGAGTGCGCAGTCACTTTGCCACGGGCCAGGAGAAATCGCTGCTGCGGCTGCTTCGGGAGGAGGGTGGATTGACCGGGACGAAAGAAGGCTGCGCAGAGGGTGAGTGCGGCGCGTGCACGGTCTCGTTGGACGGCATGGCAGTGATGGCTTGCATGGTCCCGGCCCCCAGGGCGCACGGGGCGGCGATCGTGACGGTGGAAGGGCTGGCGGACGATGGCCGTCTGCACCCGATTCAGCAGGGCTTCATTGAGCTCGGAGCGGTGCAGTGCGGCTACTGCACGCCGGGATTTCTGATGTCGGGCGCGATGTTGTTGAACGAACGTCCCGACCCGAGCCGGGGCGAGATCCAGGAGGCCATCACGGGGAACCTGTGCCGCTGCACGGGGTACTACTCGATCCTCGAGGCCTTCAAACGGGCCGCCCAGCTCCGAACGGCGTGAGCCAGGCCCGGTACCATCGCCGAACTAGCACGATCAGGCTGGTAGACCGGGTGTCCGCCCGAGTCTAGAATGGGGTCGGACCTCAACCAGCGGCGGAAGTTCAGTCGCTAAGGGGCGGGAGGATCGTATGGGCAGAAGAGGCTCTTGGAAGTTCCGACAACTCGAGCAAGAGCGGGCCAAGAAGCGGGAGACGAACCCCATCTGGCGCGGAGTGGGGGTGATCTTGATCGCGGTCATGGGGGTGGCCGGCTACGCGTTCTCGGGCTGGTTCCTCGAGCAGAATGTCGTCAATCATTGGATCTACATTCCGCCCCAGCTGTACAATCCTGAGGTTCCCGCGGTGCTCGACTTCCTTGGCAACGGCAACATGCTGCGCTTTGCGGTGGCGCTGATCTTTGTCCTCACCGCGTTCGCCATTCTGAATTTCGTGTATGCCCTGGCCTTCCCGATCCCACCCGGCGAATTCGACATGCCGACGCCGAAGCGCCGGCCGCGGAAGCACCGCTGATCTCGGGCCCCCGCTTCCTGGCTGCCATGGGCGCTGACTCCGGATCCCAGCTCGGCAAAGCGACCGCCCGGGTGGACGGGCTGGCGAAGGTCACCGGCGAGGCGCTGTTCCCCGGCGACATCGACATGCCGAACCAGGCCTACCTGAAGATTCTGTTTGCCGGACGACCCCACGCGGTCATCCGGCGCCTCGACCCTTCGCCCGCCGAAGTCATGCCGGGCGTCATCGCGGTTTTTACGGCCAAGGACGTGCCGGTGAACGAGTACGGCCTTCTCCTGCCGGATCAGCCGGTGTTGTGCGGACCGGGATCGGCCAAGCCCTATGCCGACCGGGTCCGTTTTGTCGGCGATCAGGTGGCACTGGTGGTGGCGGAGAGCGAGGCGCTCGCGGCCGCCGCGGTCCGGCGGATCGAGGTCGACTACGAGGACCTGCCGGTCGTGACCGACCCCCTGGCGGCCCGGCAGGCGGACGCCGCGCTGCTGCATCCGGATCGCGGCAGCAACGTTTTTTCGCACAATCGGATCCGGAAGGGGGACGTTGCCAAAGGGTTCGCGGCTGCCGGGGTCGTGATCGAGAGCGAGTACCGTACCCCGGCCCAGGAGCATGCCTACCTGCAACCGGAGGCCGGCCTGGCCTACATTGACGACGAAGGTCGAGTCACCGTCGAAGTGGCCGGGCAGTGGGCCCATGAAGATCAGGAGCAGATCGCCCACGCGCTGGACCTGCCGCGGGAGCAGGTGCGGGTGAAATACCCTGCCATCGGGGGGGCTTTCGGCGGACGAGAGGACATGTCGGTCCAGATCGTGCTGGCACTGGCGGCCTGGCGGCTGCACCAGCGCGGCATCGACCGCCCGGTCAAGATCATTTGGTCCCGGGAGGAGTCGATCCTCGGCCATCACAAGCGGCACCGCTACGTGATCCGCTCGAAATGGGGCGCCACCCGGGAGGGGAAGCTGCTGGCGGCCGAGGTGGAAGTGGTCCAAGACGGTGGAGCCTATGCCTACACCTCCACCAAGGTGCTCGGGAACTCGACCCTGATGTGCACCGGACCTTACGAGATTCCAAACGTCAATGTGGACGCCTACTCGGTTTACACCAATCACATCCCGGGCGGCGCCTTTCGCGGGTTCGGTGGACCGCAGGCTGCATATTCCGCCGAACTTCAAATGAACAAGCTGGCCGAGGCGCTGGGGCTCGACCCGGTCGAGATTCGGATGCGCAACCTGTTAAAGGAAGGAGCCCTGCTCTCGGTGGGGACCCCGCTCCCCAAAGGCGTCAGTATCGGCAAGGTAGTGGAGAGCTGCGCCGAGAACGCCGGTTGGAGCCGATCCGCAGATGGGTGGCAGCGGCCCGCGGGCCACTCGCTGGGTGAGCCGGCGGAGCCACACTTGCGCCGGGGGATCGGCCTGGCCTGCGGCTTCAAGAACGTCGGGTTCTCTTTTGGTTTTCCCGAGCAGTGCTGGGCGACCATCGAGCTCCACGGCGGGGTCGAGATCGAGGAAGTCGTGTTGCGCCACGCCGGGGCCGAGGTGGGGCAGGGTGCTCACACGGCTATGGTCCAGATGGCGGCCGAGGCGGTCGGGGTCTCTCTAGACAAGGTGCGAATCGACGCATCGGACACGGCCACCAGCGAGAACAGCGGTTCAGCTTCCGCCTCGCGCATGACCTTCATGGCGGGCAATGCGATCCGGGGCGCGGTCGCCGCGGCAATGCTGAAGTGGCAAGACGAAGATCGACCGGCGATCGCTTCCTACCAGTACCTGCCCCCGCCGACCACTCCATACGATCCGGAGACCGGCACGACTCAGCCCAACTTTGCCTACGGCTACGTGGCGGAGGCGGCCACCGTCGAGGTCGACACCGAGACCGGCTCGGTGCGGATTTTGGAAGTCGTGTGCGCCGATGACGTCGGCCGGGTGGTCAACCCGCAGGGAGTGCGGGGTCAGATTGAGGGGGGTGTGGTACAGGCCGCCGGATATGCGATTCTGGAGGACTTCCGCGAGGACGGCGGCCGGGCGCAGACCAGCCTGCTCTCGACCTACTTGATTCCCGGAGTCTTGGACATTCCGGATCGGGTGCAGTCGGTCGTGCTCGAGTACGAGGACCCGCTTGGCCCCTGGGGGGTGCGGGGGATGGCGGAAATGCCGTTCATCCCGTTGACCCCGGCGGTCGTGAGCGCGGTCCATGATGCGCTGGGGATCTGGTTCGACGAATTTCCACTGACCCCGGAGCGGGTGTTCTGGGGGCTGCGCGCGGCCCGGGTGGGATAGAAGCCCGCTGCCTCGGAAGCTGACCGCTACGTCCTTCGAAGCATAGACCCCGCCACGCCCCGGCAGATCAGTCATCACGAGTCTCCGGCCAATGCCCGAATTGAAGATCTCTCCTCCGCTGGTTGTCTTACGCGGCGGCGACGACCTGGCCACCGGGGTCGCGGCCCGGCTGTGGCGCAGCGGTTTCTGGGTCGTGATCACCGAGATCGAGCAGCCGTTGGCGGTCCGGCGGTTGGTGGCCTTGGCAG
>DASWKS010000224.1:0-2051 GCA_036396495.1 Gemmatimonadales bacterium | reverse complement strand
AGCTTGCCCTCGCTCTTCATGAAGTCGACCTGGGTATCGACGTCCCAAAAGATCAGGTCAGATCGCATACTAGCTTCCCTGCGAACATTGACGATTGACGATTGACGATTGACGATTGCGATGCCGGCTCCACGAAATCGGCAATCGTCAATCGTCAATGCGGCTTACACCACGCGTTCCAGCCTCGGATTCGGCCGGTATTCCCGCCCGACCTTCGCGCAGGGCCTGCCCTCGTGCCGGACCACGTCGGCGGTGAAATCAAACCGGCCCTGAAACAACGAGGAACCGACGCCGTAAGCATCGACCGGCACGCCCTGCTGTTCGAACTCGCGGATCTTGTCCGCGGTGAAGCCGCCCGACACGATGATCTTGACACCTGGATAGCCGGCCCGGTCGAGACCGTGGCGAACATTCCAGACCAGCTGCGGGCAGACCCCGGTCGGTCTGAACCGGCCCATCTGCGGTACCACCGACCGGTCCACCAGCATTTCGCTGGTATCGAGCCGCACTCCGTACAGCACCTCGCCCAGCGCTTCGGCCACTTCAAGCGAGGTGCGCACGCAGTCGTTCTCGAAGTCCACCAGGGTCACAAGCCGGATCCCGGGGTCCATGTTATCGGCGAACTTGCGGCTCGCCAGGACCGTATCACCGCCGTAAGCGGCGATCAGGCCGTGGGGCACGGTTCCGACCCCTTCGCTGCCCCACCAGGATGCCTGGGCATCGGTGGACACTCCGATCGCACCGGCGATGTGGGCCGCGTACCCATCACCGGTCTGGACCAGCCAGTGATCGTGTCGCGCGGGGAAGAACATGATCTCCTTGGGACGGGCGGCTTCGACCACCCGCCGGGTGTTGGTCCCGACCTTGGTGCGCCGGGCCAGCACTCCGAGGTAGAGCGTCTCGAGATGGGCCACCGCGTCGTAAGGCCCTTCGATCAGCAGCACGGTTTCCCAGGGCTCGATCTCGTCGCCGTCGTGGAGCGCCCAGACCTCGAGGTCGCTCCATTCCATGGCGCACAGCTTGAGGATGGCGATGGCTTCGTCGATCCCGCCCAGGAAGGCCGGCTGCTTCCCGAACACCTGCAGCGTGACCCGGGGCCGGTAGCCGTCGCGCAGCAGAATCTCGCGGGCCCGGACAAAGTACTTATCGGAGTAGTAGCCTGCTCGCATCCGCTCGACCGGCAGATGAAAGATGGACGGATCGAGCCGCGGCCGGGGACTCATGCGGAAGCTTCCGGAAAGTGGTCCCGCCGCAGATGCTCCAACCGCATCCGGACCTCTCGCGCGTAGGGTGAATCGGGATACCGGTCGAGCAGACGCCGCAGTTCCTTGAGCGCCTCCCCCGACGATTCCCGCCGGTCATCCTGCAAGTCCGCCAGCGCCAGCCCGACCCGCACATCCTCGGCAGGCGAGAGGTCGCCCGGCTCCCGCAGTGCCTTCAACTCCGCCACCGCCTGGGCGGCGGCGCCCAGCGGGCCGGCCAGCAGCCAGGCACGCCGGACCGTCGCCTCGACCCGTTCGGCCTCACGTCGCGCCCGCATCCGGTACGACTCCGCCGCGGCCTCGTAGTGGCCCTGGGCCACCAGGGCCTCGATCTGGGAGAAGCCGGGCGGGTGGCGCATCAACCCCACGTTGGCCAGCAGCGACGAGAGCGCGTCCGGGACCCGATCGATAGCGTTGAAAATGGCTGAGACGATCCCCAGCACACCCCAGAAGGTGGCGACAATAAGCAGCGGAAGACGGGGCCCCCCGCCCATGGTAAAGAGGACCGCCACCAGGGTGGCGAGGCCGAACACGCCGCCGAACACGAAGCGGGAAAACCGCGGCGGGATGACCCCGGCTTCGCGCGACCGGGAGGAGCGCACAGTGGGGAAAACGTAGGAGTCTGCCATACGGGCGGCAAGCCGCTATGCGGGGTCGAAGGGGGTCGAAGCAGTCGAAGGGGTCGAAGGTGGTCGGAGGCGGTTACCGCAGGACCTCCCCCCCTCGACCCCTTCGACTACTTCGACTGCTTCGACCGTACCAATTGACACCACCCCCGGTTCGCGTCTT
>DASWKS010000223.1:0-1735 GCA_036396495.1 Gemmatimonadales bacterium | reverse complement strand
GGTTTTCGGGCTGCTTTTCCTGACCTGCATTACACCATCGAGGACGAGATCGCGGCCGGGGACAAGGTGATCCACCGCTTGACGGGGCACGGCACCATGAAAGGCGAGTTTCAGGGGATGCCAGCAACCGGGAAGCACGGGATGTGGAGCGAGATGCACATCGCCCGCTTCGACGGTGGCAAGGTCGTTGAACACTGGGCGGTCGTTGACCAGATGGGAATGCTAGTCTCGCTGGGGGCGATGCCTGCGCCCGGGCAGGCCCCAGCCTAGCCTGATCGTACACGACTGCCAAGACCACGCGTCCCGGTGCCGCAACGCTGGAGCATTGTGGCCTTCTAATTGATTCCGGTCTCAGAGCGGTGGCGCAGGAGCTCGCACGCGCCGAAAACAATCTCCCACCGGAGAACCGCCGGTGGGAGATTTCGCACACTGTAGTTCGAGCTGAGCGCTAGGACTCGGCCACCAAGTCGGCCGCGGTTGTGTTCAAAGCCTCGAGCAGCGCCACGATAGCCGCCTCATCGGCTGCATCCAGAACTGCAAAGTACGCGTCCCGGATCGCGCCCCGCACGGAACC
Organism: Gemmatimonadales bacterium; assembly: GCA_036396495.1. Lineage (GTDB taxonomy): Bacteria > Gemmatimonadota > Gemmatimonadetes > Gemmatimonadales > GWC2-71-9 > SZUA-320. Next base: position 1,161 of record DASWKS010000223.1, on the reverse strand, counting down.
ATGGGCCGCCAGGTTCGGCTCCGCTTTTCCAAACTCCATCAACGCCAGCGCTCCGGCCCAGATCGGATCGTCCGTTGGGCGGGTCCCGACGTCGGTAGTGGTTTGGGATGGAAAGAACCCGGTGAAGCCGATCCAGGTCGCCTGAGTCTCGGGGGAGGTCAGGTACTTCAAGAAGACCCAGCTGGCCAGGTCCTGATCCGCGTTCGTCCGCACGACCCCGACCATTTGGCCGAAGGCGTCCACGTACTTGCTGCCATCCGGGCCGGGGAACGGAATCGCGCCCCACTCGTCTGCGTTGGCAACTTCATCCATCGCCGACTGCTGGAACGGCATCCCGGCCGTCGAGCTGGTGGCGAACAGCGCCAGCCGACCGGCGAACTCGGGGTTCGGGAAGCTCGGCGTGAACAGGGTGCAGCCGCTGTCCGACAGGTCCTTGAAGAACAGGGCCACGTCCAGCGCGGCCTGGCTGTTCAGCTCGTAACCCGTCCCGTCGGCGTTCACGATCTCGCCGCCGAAGGCCCAGATCCAGGGTGACACCATCGAGGCATCCGGGAAGTACACATAGCCGCCGGTACCGTCGTTGTCGGCGTTGTCATCGGCATTGTTGGCTGCCGCCGCGGCGCAGGCCTGTGCCTTGAAATCGGCCGAGGTCTCCGGCGGACCGTCGAAGCCCAGTTCCTGGGCCCAGGTGTGGTTATAGAAGATCACCTGCGCCGACTGGTGCATGGGGATCCCCACCTGATTGCCATCCGGCAAGGTACCGGAGCTGTAGGGGCCCGGATAGATTGCCGCCATCGCGTCCGCCGATAGCCCATAGACCGGATCGCTGATGAACGGCGACAGGCTGGCGATCACATCCAGGCCGTACCAGCGCACCAGGCCGTTGGGGAAGCCCATGGTCAGGTTCGGGAGCTCGCCGGTGGCGATGGCTCCGTTAACGGCCGTCTCGAGCTCGCTCTGGCTGCCCTGGGCGACCGCCTCCACCGTGATCCCGAATTCGTTGTTGGCATTGAACTCAGCTACCACGGCGGTCATGCCCTCCAGGTTGGCCCCGGAGCTCATCGCGTGCCAGAAGGTGATGGTCTGGAGGTTCGGGTCTCCCTCCAGCATCGTGACCGGCTCGGTCGGCGCGGCGGTCGGTACCTCGGTCGGCACTTCGGT
>DASWKS010000222.1:0-2733 GCA_036396495.1 Gemmatimonadales bacterium | reverse complement strand
CGGAGCAGCGCGCGGGCGATCAGGTAATCGGTGGTGATGGCCCCGTCCAGATCGAGCTGGGCGCCCAGCGGCGGCATGCGGGTCCACGAGGTGAACACGTGAGCCACGTTGTGCTCCCGGAGCACCGCGAAGTAGGCCGGGGTCAGGAACTCCTCGTTCCTCACCTCCACGGCATAGCGGGCATCGGGCGGCAGGTTCCCGAGAAACCGATCCAGCCGGCCGGCGAACTCCGCCGGTGCCTCCGCGCCCCAGCCGGCGATGGCCTGGAACTCGAAGACGAACGGGCCGGTGTGTCCGCCGAAGTGCTGCCGGTACGGCTCATAGACATCGGACCGAAACAGCTCGGAATTGAGAAAGTCGGGGTTCTTCCGGCCCGCCAGCGGCTTCGACTCCCGCTGGCCGGCGAAGGTGTGAACCGTGATCCGATCCCAAACCTTGCTGACACAGCGAAATCCGTCGGGCAACGCCTTGGCCCAGCTCTCCAGGGTCTTGGGTTGGGGCGGGCCGTAGAAGCTCGAGTCGATCCCAACAGTGCTGAAGAGCGGGAAGCGGGCGTATTCCGCCAGCATCTTCGCCGAGGCACCCTGGTCCGGCCAGCGGCGCGAATACACCAGGCCGGCCCAGCCGGGATAGGTCCAGGTCGAGGTTCCGAAGTGGATCTCAGGCGGAATCGCCCGCCGCCAGGTATCGAGCTGTTCCCGCGGGGGGAGGGGGGAGACGGGAACGGGACCGTCCGTCGGTCCCAGTTCCAACTGCTCGGTCACGGCTTGGGCACGAGCTTGTAGACCCGGCCCGCCGACGTCATGAAATACAGCTCGCCGGCCGCGTCCTCACCGAAGCTGCTCACGTTTTCTCCGGTGTTGAGCTCGGGCCATTCCCGCCGGTCGTTGGCCGCACCGTCCTGGTAACGGAAGCTGCGGATCCAGCCGGAGCAGAAGTCGGAGTAGAAGTAGTGCCCCACGATCCCCGCGATGGCCTGGCCCCGGTAGACGTGGCCGCCGGTGACGCTGCAGCCCTCGGCGTGGGTGTACTCCAGGACCGGCAGTCGGAGCCCGCCCGCCTCGCAGCCGCTGGACGGGTTGAAGCACCGCGTGCCTTCCATGATCCGCCAACCGAAGTTGATGGCCCGACCGAAGCCGTCCGTGCCTTTCACCACGTTGACTTCCTCGATCTGGTTCTGCCCCACATCGGCGACGTAGAGATCGCTGGTGAGCCGGTCGAAGCTGAAGCGCCAGGGGTTTCTGAGACCCCAGCTCCAGATCCCCCACAACACTCCGGGATTGCCGACCAGGGGATTGCCGGTGGGGATCGTGACCCGGCCGGCATCGTCGACCTGATAGCGCAGCAGCTTGCCGAGCGTGGTGGTCAGATCCTGGGCCCGGTTGCCGGGATCGCCGGCGGAGCCGCCGTCACCCAGCCCGATGAACAGGAACCCAAACGGTCCGAAGGTGACGTGGCCGCCATTGTGGTTGTCGAACGGCTGGTCGACGAAGAGAAAGACTTCCTCGGAGGCCGGGTCGGCGATGTCGGGGTTGGCGCTGACCTTGAGGGAGGCGATCCGGGTATCGCCCTGGGTGTCGGTGTAGTTGATGACGAAGACGCCGTTGGTGGAATAGGACGGATGGAACGTGAGACCCAGCAGCCCCTGCTCCGATCCGGTCGAGACCTTCTGCCGGATGTCGAGGAACGGGGTGGGGAGCAGCTGGCCGTTCCGGATGATCCGGATCACGCCCCGTTTCTCGACCACGAACAGCCGGGTGAGATCGGTGAGCGGGGCGGTCAGCAGCAGTGGAAACTGAAGTCCGGTCGCCACGACCTGGAGCTGCACCCCACCTGGAGAGGGTGGGGAGGGTGGTGGTGGCGGTGGCTGAAGAATGCTTCCGTTGTCCCCGCACGCTGCCGCGACGAGGAGGAATGTGAGGCCAAAGCGGGCCGCCGACTTCATGCTCCAATGTAGTCGCACCGTTCACTTGGATCAGGGCAGGTGTTGGGGCGTGACCGACTCACTGAAATGCCGGCCCAACGCGGTGAGGTATTGGTCGATGCTCTTGTGATAGCCCATGGCCTTGCTCATCAAACGGAAGGGTGGGGGACCAATCCAACCTTCCTCCGCCACCGTGACGGCCGTGCCGCCTTCCGTGGGGGCCAGCTCATAGACCCAGCGGCCGCCGAAGGCCGCGCCGGGAGGCGAATCGACGTTGGCGACCAACCGGTGGGGCGGTGCCTCCTCCGCGATGATCAGGCGCATCGCGAAGCCGCCCACGGTCTCGTCCCAGACCTCACGGCCCTGCGAGTCGGTGCTTCGGACCGCCGTCGTCATCTCCTTCCAGGTGCCCTTGAGCGCGCCGAGATCGCGCACCACGACCCAGACGCTGTCGGTCGGCTGGTTGAGCGCGATGCCGCTGGCGGCCCGATGCTGGCGCGGAATGAGCGAGCCCCCGATCCAGACCAGCACCCCGAGTGCGACCACGACACCGACCACGATCAAGATCCATTTCATCGGGACCTCCTGGTTAGTGACTCGGGCGAGCGACTCGCGACCTTGGTGAGCATCCGTTCCACCCGGTCCAGCTGCAGGACCGTCAGCGTCACGGCGCCGAATTCCTCCTCCACCTTGCCGCGCAGGACGAAGGGCCCCTGATCGAACAGCACGTGGCCCCGGGTGCGATAGACCTCGGGGAAGATCACGGTTTCAATCAGGCCGTCCCCATCGTCGAAGGTGGCGAACTCCAT
>DASWKS010000221.1:0-4281 GCA_036396495.1 Gemmatimonadales bacterium | reverse complement strand
TGGTCCGGGTGGCCGCCTCGGGCGCCGAGCTGTCGGTTCGTGTGTTCCACCCCTTGCTCAAGCTGGTGGCCTGGGCCGACCGGGGCGGCCTGCTCTCCGCCTCCAAACCGACTGCCTCCTCGCCCCCGACCGCCGATCGCGAGATGCTGCACGGGGTCTTCGCGTTGCGCGACATGAGCGTCGCTGAAGTCATGACCCCGCGCATCGACATCGTGGCGGTCGACGTAGCCGACAGCCGGGACCAGGTGCTCGAGACCCTGCGGCAGTCGGCCCACTCCCGGTTGCTGGTGTATGACGGTCATCCCGACGCGGTGGTGGGGGTGCTCTACGCCAAGGATTTCCTTCCCGGACTCATCGAAGCGGACGACTGGCGGGCCGCCGTGCGGCCCGCGGCCTTCGTGCCGGAAGCGAAGACCCTCGCGGCCCAGCTGCGCGACTTTCAGCGGGGGCCCAGTCACCTGGTCGTGGTGGTGGACGAGTACGGCGGGACCGCGGGGCTGGTGACGCTGGAGGACGTGCTGGAGCAGATTGTGGGCGAAATCCGCGACGAACACGACACCGACGAGGTCGTCCCCATCGTGCAGCAGTCGCCGGGCCGCTGGGTGGTGCAGGGAGGGGTGGCACTGGCCGAGCTCGAGGGGGCGCTGGAGCATGAGTTCGGGCGGGAGGATGTCGACACCGTCGGCGGGTTGGTGCTGGCGGTGCTGGGGCACGTGCCCCGGGTTGGGGAGGCCATCGATCTGGGTCCCTACCGGTTGGTGGTAGATCAGGTGGCGCGGCGTCGGGTTGGGCGGGTCGTGGTCGAAGCCATCACCCCGGCGCACCAGGGCGCGGCGGAGGAAGCATGACGCTGCTGCTGCTCGGCCTCGGCATCGCGGTCCTGCTGGCCGGCGCGGTGTACGAGCTGTCCCTGCTGGCGGTGAGCCGGGCCGAGCTGACCGAGGCGGTCACCCGGCGCCTCCGCGGCGGGCAAGAGCCGCTGGCCTGGCCCATCGAAACCGAGCGCGAGCTGGCCGCGGCGGCGGCGACCACCTCGTTCGGCATGGTAATGCTGGGAACCCTCTTCCCGGCGCTGTTCTCGCGCGAGTCGGTGCTCGAGCTGTTCGTCCTGCTGCTGCTGCTCGCGGTCCCGATCACGCTGCTCTCGGGATACCTGCTCCCCCGCTGGTTGTCCCAGGGCCGGGCGGAGCACGCCGTGCATCTGCTCCGGCCCCTGTTTCGCCCCTGGGCCGCGCTGCTCCGGCTGGTGCTGCCGGCCGCGTCGGAAGCCACCGGTGAGTACCGGGCCTTCGGCCGGGAAAGTGCCGCCGTGCTGCCGGAGACCGACACCGAGATGGCGATGGTGGGTGGGGTGATGACGTTCGCCCAGCGGCCGGTGCGCGAAGTCCTCACCCCGCGCACCGAGCTGGTGGCGGTGGCTGATGGGGCCGACGTCGCGGAAATCTCGAAGATCTTCGCCGAAAGCGGCTACAGCCGCATCCCGGTGTATCGCGAGACGCTGGACGAGATCGTGGGGATGGTCCATGCGTTCGATCTCTTCAAGCAGCAGCCCGGCGATCCACTTCCGATCCGGCCGGTGGGCTTGGCGCCCGCCAGCCGCACCTGCGGTGACGTACTGGTCGACATGCAGCGGGAGCGGCGCCACCTGGCGGTGGTGCTGGATGAGTTCGGCGGCACCCTGGGCATCGTCACGCTGGAGGACCTGCTGCGGGCCCTGGTAGGCGAGATCTACGACGAAGACGAGCCGGTGGCCGCGCCCGATGTGGCCCGGCCGGCCCTGCTGGAGATCGACGGGAGTCTGCCGGTGCCGGAGCTCGAGGCCAGCTTCGGCGTGGTGCTGCCGGGGGGTCTGGCCGGTACCGTCGGAGGACGACTGGCGGAGCTGGCGGGCCGCATCCCGGCCACCGGCGAGCGTCTGGTCCTGGCCGGACTGGAGTTCGATGTGTTGCAGGCCTCGCCCACCCGGGTGGATCGGATCGTGGTGCGGCCCGGTGTTCCCGCGCCGACGACGCTGGGCACGTCGGTATGAGCCAGCGGAGACATCCGGTGCCCGAGATGCTGGCGCTGCTCCGGTCGGGCCGGCTCGATGTCTTCCTCGATCGCGCTCCGGAGCTGGAGCCGGCCGATCTGGCCGACGTGCTGGCCCAGCTCGATGACGAGACCCGGTTGGAGGTGGTGCGTCGCCTGCCGGCCGAAGTCTCGGCGGGGGCGCTGGTCGAAATGCCGGCCGAGGCCCATGCCGAAGAGACCCTGGCGGAGCTCGATCCGGCCCAGGCGGCCGAAATCGTCGACGAGCTGGCTGACGACGACGCGGCCGACATCCTCCAGACAATGGAGCGGGAGACCCAGGAGCGGATTCTCGCGCAGGTCGAGGATCGGGAAGACGTCGACCGGCTGCTTCGCTACGACGAGGAGACCGCCGGCGGCCGGATGACCGCGCAGGTGGTCACCGCCCTGCTGCACGACACGGTGAGCAAGACGGTCGAGTCGGTGCGGCGCCAGGCCGAAGTGACCGACGACTTCAGCCAGATCTTCGTGGTGGACCAGGCCCGCCAGCTGCAGGGGGTCTTGAGCTTCAAGTCGCTGGTGTTGAATCCGGGGGACCGGCTGGTGAGCGAGGTGATGGAACCGGCCGACCTCACCGTGGCGCCGGAGACCGATCAGGAAGAAGTGGCCCGGCTGATGGCGCGCTACAACGTGCCCGCCATCGCGGTGGTCGACCACAACGGGAAGTTGCTGGGCCGGGTGACGTTCGACGACGTCATCGACGTGGTCGAGGCGGAAACGACCGAAGACCTGCTGCGCTTCGGCGGTGTCTCCGCCGATGAAGACCTGGCCGCACCCTGGAATACCACGCTCCAGACCCGGTTGCCCTGGCTGTTCGTCAACCTGGTCACCGCGTTTCTCGCCGCCTCGGTCGTGGTGCTGTTCCAGGACACGCTGGCCCGCACCCTCGCGCTGACGGCGTGGATGCCCATCGTGGCCGGGTTGGGCGGGAATGCCGGCACCCAGGCGCTCGCGGTGACGGTACGCCGGCTGGCCCTGGGACAGATCCAGACCAACCGGGCCATGGGGGTGATCGGCAAGGAGCTGGCGGTCGGCATCTTCAACGGGCTGGCGCTGGGCCTCGCGGTGGGAACGGTCGCGGTGGTGACGGGGCAGGGGCCGCGGCTCGGGCTGGTGGTGTTCCTGGCGATGGCCTGCAATCAATGCGTCGCGGGGTTCGCCGGCGCGTTCATTCCCCTTATGCTGCAGCGGCTCGGGATCGATCCGGCGGTGGCGTCGTCGGTGTTCGTGACCGCCTTCACCGATATGTGCGGCTTCGCCCTGCTGCTCGGCCTGGCCGGGAGTCTGCTGCTCCGGTGAAGCCCGACCGTTCCGATCCCGCCGGGCTGGCTCGAGCCCTCTCAGTGGTCGAGAATGGCGGCATGGCCGCCGACCAATTGCTCGCGTCGCTGCACGACCGGCTGGGAGGTGCGCACCGGGTGGGGATCACCGGACCGCCGGGCGCCGGCAAGAGCACGTTGGCCCACGCGCTGGTGCGCCATTGGCGGGAAGCCGGCCGCACCGTCGCAGTGGTCGCCGTCGACCCCAGCAGTCCGCTCAGCGGCGGCGCGCTGTTGGGCGATCGCATTCGGATGGAAGGGGTCGCGCTCGATCAGGGCGTCTTCATCCGGTCGATGGCCACCCGCGGCGCGCTGGGAGGTCTGGCGTTTACCACGCAAGAGGTCTGCGATGTGCTCGACGCCGCCGGGTTCGATCTGATCCTGGTCGAGACGGTGGGAGTGGGTCAGGCCGAGCTGGCCGTCGTCGCCGCAACCGACACCACCGTGCTGGTCCTGGTGCCCGAGTCGGGCGACGGGATCCAGACGCTCAAGTCGGGCCTGATGGAAGTGGCCGACATCTTCGCGGTGAACAAAGCCGATCGGCCCGGGGCCGAGCTGCTGCTCAGGGAGATCCGGCTGGCGCTGGACCTTCGGACGGTGCGGCCGGGTGACGGGGCGGGAGGGGAATCCACCGCCTGGCGGCCACCGGCCGTACTCACGACCGCTTCATCGGGTGCGGGGGCACCGGAGCTGGCCCAGGCCATCGCGGCTCATTGGGAGTGGCTGGGGCAGGAGGGACGGCTCGGGTCCCGGCGGGCCGCGAGGCGGAGGTCCGCCAGTTGACGCGCGACGTTCTCCGGCACCGTTAGGCGATCCGCGATCGCCGCCAGCCGCTCTTCCCGCCGCCAGGCCCGCTCCAAGATCGACAGCTCGCCCCGCAGCAACCGCTGCTCCT
>DASWKS010000220.1:0-4913 GCA_036396495.1 Gemmatimonadales bacterium | reverse complement strand
CGCACCCGCATTCAGGACCAGACCGTCGGCCCGTCCCGGCAACTGCTGGATCGCGTCGATCAGCGCGCCTTCATGATTGCTCTGCGACCAGGACAGCGTGCATCCCAGCCTGCCGGCCTCATCCCGGACCATCCGCTCGATGTCCGCCAGGGTGCTGTGACCGTACACGGCCGGCTCGCGCTGGCCCAGCAAGTTCAGGTTGGGGCCGTTCAGCACGGCCACCCGAACGGTCAGCGCTTGAGGCCCTTGAGCCACTCGTTGAACTGGCGAAGGTCTTCCGCCTCGGGGCTCCGCTCTCCGCCACCCGTGGGGGCCGGCTCGGCCGAGGGCACCGCGCCGAAGAACTCATCGAAGCTGGGCTCGGTGTCGGCCGGCGTCGGTTCCGGTTTGGGTGCCACCGCCGGTTCATCGCCGAAGACAGCCGAGAGCGGCAACGTCTCGGAAGCGGCTCGGGTGGGTTCGCCCGGCGTGGGCTCGATGGCGGGCGGCAGCACCGACGAGGCCGGGGCCGTGGGCTGGGCTCTGAGAATCCCCTGCAGCATCCGTTCGACCGACTGGCCGCCGGTCGCGGTGGCGGCATAGGAGCGCTGACTCGCGGCCGAGGGCGTCGCACGCGGCGCCAGCTCCGATTCGATCCGCTCGATCTCGCTGCGAAGCCGATCCGACTCGGGGCTGCGGTCGACCAGCTGGCGATACACCGCGAGCGCGAGTTCCCGATGACCTTGCTTGAGGAACAACTCGGCCATGGACTCGGTCACGATCAGCGCGGGAGGCTCCTCGACCGGAACGTCCCCCACGACGACCTCGGCCGGCGGCGGCTGCGAGAGCTTCTCGGTCTCCTCCGCCTCAGGCTCGGGCGAGATTTCCGCCGCCGCCGACTCAATTGGCTGCGCCATGGCAGAAGCATACTCGCCAACCGGAGGCTCCGCGACCGCCGGCTCGGGCTCAACGCCGGCCTCGATCTCGGGTTCCAGCACCGGCTGAAACGAGGCCACGAGCGGTTCTTCCGGCATCTCGACCATCGGCTCGGGCGGACTCTCGGGTACCGAAGCAGTCTCGGTTTCTTCCATCGGCTCGGCGACGGGAGCTGGGGTCCAGGAAACAGGTCCCAGCGATTCCGGCGTGCGGTCGCTCGGCTCAGCCGGCACCTCGAGCGGCTCGACCGCAAAGCTCTCCACTCGGAAATCATCGATCTCGACCACGGGACCCGGATTCACCGGTGTGACCGGTGTGGCCTCAGACGCGGACAGGTCGATGACTTCGATCGGAATCTCTTCGGCGTCGGGAGCGGTCAGAGCGGTCGGCTCGAAACCCACCGGCTCGTTGGTTTCGGGGACGGGAGCTTCGCTCGACTGAGGCGGGGGAGGCGCGCTGGCCTCGGGAACCTCCGGCGCTCTCCACAGCGGGAACGCGGGCGGGGGCGGCTCGGGCTCGATCGGCGCTGGGTCGACCGGAGCCGGTTCCGACTCGGCCGGCTCCGTCACCGGCGGCTGATGGCGGAGCCGCTGGAGCACGGCTCTGGCCTCGGTGTTCTGGGGATCGATTTCCACCAGAATCTGCAGCCGATCGATGGCCTCCTGGACCCGGTCAGTGCGGGCAAACACATCGGCCATCCCACGCAGGGCAATCGGGTCCATGGGGTCGCGCAAGAGGGCCTGTTCGAACGCGGCCTCCGCGAGGTTCAGGTTGCCGGTATCGAGATGACAACGGCCCCGCACAATGAGCGCGGGACCATACTCCGGGTGGAGGGACAAGCCCTGCTCGAGGACCTCGAGGGCGCGTTGGTGCAGCCCGGCCTTGCGATAGGCTTCGGCCAAGGGGGCGAAGACCAGCCCGGAGGTCTGCTGCCAGCGGCGCTCGAGTTTTTCGATTTCGTTGGAGATCGCCATCCCACCCTGCTCCGTAAACCGTTGTGGTAAGATCAGCTAGCGAATTCCCTGCCGGAGGAGACCGGGCGGCTCAAAACTCGACCCATCCGCTTGAGAAAGCCCCGTGTCCTGCGTAGACTTAGGGCCCTTTAACCCCTTCCGGGCGGGGGCTGTTACCGCAATGATGCAAGCTTTCCGAAACAGCGCCAAGCCGCTGATCTTTATCGTTGCCATCTCGTTTTTTGCATGGCTTGTACTCGACTTGAGTGGCCTCACCGGCGGCGGCGGGCTGCTCACCCAGACGTCTGTCGGCGAGATAAACGGCAAATCGGTCGACACCCGGGTCTTCCAACAGGCCGTATCCCAAGCGACCGAAGACCGCCAGCGGCAGTCCCCAGAGCCCCTGGGAATAGCTGCAGCGGCGCAAATTCGGGACCAGGTATGGGAGCAATTTGTACAGGAGACTATCCTCGAGGACGAATACCGCAAGTGGGGTATCTCCGTGTCCTCAGAGGAGATCGCCGCCGTCATCCGGTCACAGCCGCTGCCCCAGCTCATGGGGGAGGCTCAATTTCAGACAGATGGCCAGTTCGATCAGACCAAGTATGAGCGGTGGCTGGCTTCCGCCAGCGGTCAGCAATTCGTGCCGCTGCTGGAGAGCCAGTACCGCTCCTCCTTGTTGCAGGCCAAGCTAGCCCGCCACGTGGTAGCGCCGCTGTACCTCTCCGATACCGAGTTGTGGGAACGATTCAAAGATCAGCGCGAAACCGCGCGAATCGGGCTGGTAACCATCGATCCGAACGCCGCCATCGCGGACGCTTCCGTTCCGGTGACGCCGACCGAGATCGAGGAGTACTACCGTACCCATCGCAAGGAACTAGAGCGAGAGGCGACTGCATGGCTCAGTTACGTCAGCGTCGACCGTCGTCCCATCGCCAGCGACAGCACCGCGGCCCTGGAGCGGGCCCGGCAGCTTCGAGCCGAGATCGCCGGCGGGACTTCCTTTGCCGAAGTGGCCCGGCGCGAATCCTCTGATACCGTTTCGGGGCGACAGGGCGGCGATCTGGGTACCTGGCGTAAGGGTGCTTTCGACCCCGAATTCGAGAAGGCGGCCTGGTCGCTGTCTCTGAACACGGTGTCGCAGCCGGTGCTCACCCAGTTCGGCTACCACCTGTTGGAAGTCACCAAGCGGTGGGCCGACTCGGCCACGGGCCGACACATCCTGGTGCCGATCGAAGTAACCGGAGCGCACCGCGACCAGCTGGACGCTCGGGCGGATTCGCTGGAGCAGCTGGGCGCCGAGCGGCTCGACCCTGCCGCGCTCGATACCACGGCGCGGGCGCTGGGCTTGACGATTCAGCGAAGCGGGACCGTGGTCAAGAACCGCCTCTCCGCGCTTCCTCCCGACGCGCAGGTGTGGGCCTTTCAGGCTCGTCCGGGCGAACACAGCCCGGTCGTCGAAACTCCGACCCAGTACCTGGTTGCCCGGCTGGACAGCGCTCGCGAGTCCGGTGTGCCCCGACTGGAGCTGATCCGGGGCGAAGTCGAGACCCTGGTCCGACTGCAACGCAAGGAGGCCGAGGCGCGGAAGCTGGCCGAACAGGTGCGCCAACACGCCAGCCAGGCCGGCGCCACCCTGGAGAGCGTTGCGAAAACGCTGAACCTGCCATTCAGCATCATCGGGCCGGTGGCCCGGGTCGGCGCTCCGCTCAATGGGGGCCAAGCCATCGGCCGGGCCTTCGCCCTGCAACCGGCGGAGATCAGCGGCCCGGTGGAGGGCCGGGGTCTCGTCTATGTGATGCAGGGGATCGAGCGAATCCCGGCCGACTCGGCCGCGTTCACCAAGGAACTGCCGGAGCTGCGCCAACGGGCGCTAGACAACATGAGGCAATTACACCTGCGGCAATACCTGAGCGCGCTGCGTTCCAAGGCCAAGGTCGTCGATCAACGCGACCGCATTTACAAGACCGCGGCCCAGGTGGAGGCGGAAGCTCCGGTAGCGCCAGGAACGCGATAGACGGACGGGCGGACGAACGGACGGACGGACGGACGGTCAAAAAAACCACAGGGCGGCCCGCCGCGGCCGCCCTGTTTTTGTGGTAAGGGTGTTGTTAGGACTGTCCGTCAGTCCGTCCGCCCGTCCGTGCCTCTACTGAGAGAGCCGCTTCGGCTCCCCCGAGGTCGGAGCCGGCTGGGTCGCAGAATCGATCTGGCGTGACCCCGGGGGTTCGTTGGTGGAGACCGGCGCGTCGATCGCGTCCTTGGCATCGCTCAGACTGCGTTTGAACTCGCGAATCCCCTTGCCGAACGAGCCCGCGATCTCCGGTATCCGCTTGGCTCCAAAGAGCAGCAGCACCACGACCAGGATCAGCAGGATCTCGGGGAAACCCAGATTGGGCATTTACACCTCCATTGGCGCCCCCGCTCAGAAGAGCGACCGGGCCACCAGATACGCCAAGACGACACCCAGGATGCTCAGCAGGGACACATCCAGCCCGATCGGGCCAATAGTGAAGTGTATCACCAGCAGGTTAACCGGGACAGGCCCGAGCTCGGGGGTCACCGCGTACGTGAAGAAGTCCTTGGTCGGGCTGTCGGGTAAGAAGCGGCGTAGTAAGGCGTTCAGGAATCCGCCAATGATGAAGCCGATGCTGAGGACGACCGCGTAGAAAAAAGGGCGCCTCGGGCTACTGGCCATCAACGCCTCCGATCGAGCACATAGGAGAGACTGGCCCGCAGGGTCTCCCGGGCCGGGGATTCAGCCAACGCCTCGAGCTCGGCCTCCGCCAGCGCCGCGAACCGCTGGGCCCGTTCCCGGGCGTAGACCAGGCCTCCGGTCGCGGCGACATCAGCGACGACCTCGGCGATCAGTTCGTCTCCCGGTTCCGGCGTATCCATGAGCCGCTGGACCCGGCTCCGCTGGACCGGGGTCATGCGGGGCAACGCATAGATCAGCGGCAGGGTGACCTTGTGCTCCCGCAAATCGCTGCCGGAGGGTTTGCCGGTGACGCTTTCCGCCTCGGTGAAGTCGAGCAGGTCGTCCAC